>JBCCTP010000011.1:0-23685 GCA_039198505.1 Actinomycetota bacterium
CCTTCACCCGGGGCGGCGCCGAAGTCGATCTGGTCGTCCCAACGGCCGCCGACCACTCCGATCACGTCGTCCTGCCACCGCGTCGTGCGCTTCAGGTCGGCGCGGGCGCCACCCCACCCCGTTCCCTCGAGGCGCAGACGACCCCACTCGTACGTTCCATCGGCGCGACGCTCGAGTGGGTCGCGGCCCGTCTCGACGACCCGATCGGCGGCACCGACACGTTCCTGCGCGCCCTGCAACACGAACAGCGAGGATGCGATCACGACGGCGCCGACGGTGAGTGCGCCCGGCCTGAGTCGGGAGCGGAGGGTTGCCCGGCCGGACCGGGTCGGGTCCGCGGACGCTGCGGTGGATGGGCGGTGATCGAAGGGTGGGCGGCGCACGGCGAAGACTCCTCGGATGGGTGGGGGTGGTCGGGGTCGACCGGGGCGTTCACCGTTTTCACCGCACACCGGCCCGGGTGCGTTACACGCGTTCGGACGCGCCGGTACCGTCCGCACATCGACGGCTCGCTCGACCCCTCTGCTCGCCTCGTCGACGACGAGCGCAGCGACAGCGACCTCCTCGTTGCGTCGCGCGGAGAACCCGAGTTGTTCGGCATCGTGTACCGCCGTCGCTCACCCGAGATCCTCCGCTACCTGGCCCGTCAGACCGGCGACGCCCACGTCGCCGCCGACCTGATGGCGGAGACGTTCGCCACGGCGTTCCGCAAGCGACGTCGGTTCCGTCCCCGCACACAACCCGGTCAGGCCTGGCTCTACGGCATCGCCCGCATCGAGGTCGCCCGCTATCGGCGGTCGGCGCAGATCGAGTTGCGCGCCGTCCGCAAGCTGGGCATCGAACCTCCGTCCCTGTCGCAGGACGACGTGGCCCGGATCGAGGCGATGATCGATGCGGAGTCCGTTGGCCGCGCCGCGCTGGCGGCCCTCGATCGGCTGCCGCCGGGCGAGCGCGTCGCCGTCGAGATGCGCGTCCTCGACGACCACGAGTACCCGGACGTCGCCGACGCCACCGGAACGACGGTCGGGGCGGCGCGCGTGCGCGTGCACCGTGGCCTCAAGCGGATCGAGGAGGAGCTCTCGTGACGTTCCTCGACGAATTCGGTGACGGCCTCGAAGCGGCCGCGGCCGCGGAGCGGCGACGGATCGAACGGCGCCGCACGGTCGCACGCGTCGGCGGGCTCGGCGTTCTCGTCGCCGGCCTCGCCGTCGGCGGATTCGTCGTCGCGGCGGGTGGCGACGACGAATCGGAACCAGCCCTCGACGGCGAACGGCTTCCCGTACCCGGCGAGGTCACCACCACGAGCGATCCCGAGCTGTTCGAACCGGCCGACGTGCCACCGCGCACGCGACCCGGTGACGAGAGCGACTCCGCCGATGACTCCCGATCGCCGACGGCCCCGCTCGACGCGCTCGGCGACGACGGCGAGAAGGTCGAGAGTGATCAGGGTGCCGTCACCGGGCCCTCGTCCGAGACGGCCGGTTCGACCGACCCGACCGACCCGACCGACGACGTGTCCACCGGCAGCCCGACGGCGAATCCAGGACCATCGGCGTCGACCACGTCGATCGGACCTGGCGACTCGGACGTCGCCGGCGGAGCACCGCCGACCACGACCGAACCCGCGACACCACCGACCGACGCCCCGACCACCACGACCACCTCAGCGCCGTCGACGGCGGGCACGACGACGACCACCACCGACGCGCCGCCCGACGCTCCGTGCGCGCCGGCGTCCGCACTCACGGCCGATCAACTCGATCCCGCCGGAGCCGCCCCGGTGAGCTGGTCCGACGGCGTCACCCTGACCGCGCTCACCACGTCCGGCGAGATCGGCACACCGATCGTTCGACGCGGCGCGATCGGGGTCGACGGCGGACGCTACGACTTCCAGATCGACCTGATGCCGGCGGCCCAGGGCGACCCGACGACCGAAGCGGTCACCGTGCGGTTCGACCAGCCGGCGTGCGAGATCGAACTCGGGATCGCCATGCTCGAGACCGACGAGTTCGACGGACTCGACGAGTCGTTCGAGTGGACCGCGATGGGCCTCGACGACGCCGTGGTCGGCACCGGCGTTCGATCGGCCGGAGACACCGACGAGATCGGCGGAGTCCGCCGATTCGCCCTTCCCCTCGACGCGCCAGCGACACAGCTGACCGTGCGGCCGGTTGCGTACGGTGCGGGCACCGAACCCACCGCCTCGCCGAACAACTCCGACTTCGGTCTGGCGGAGTTGGTCATCGGGCCGGGCTGAGCAGTGTTCCGTCGAGTCCCGGGGTCGACGGAACGTTCAGACGAAGGGGAGGTCGACGATGCGGGCGGTGAGGCGCTTGCCGCGGACGTCGATCTCGACGGGGGTGCCGACCTCGAGGTCGGGCGTCACGAAGGCCATGGCGATGGCGTGGCCGAGAACGGGCGAGAAGTTGCCGCTCGTCACCGCCCCGACGACGTCGACGCCGACGATGACCTCGCATCCGTCGCGTGCCGGACGTCGTCCCTCGACCGCGAGCCCGACCAGCCGCCTTCGCACGCCACGCCGCTTCTCGGCGATCGCCGCGTCGCGACCGAGGAACGACGGCTTGTCCCACGCGACGACCCACCCGAGGCCCGCCTGCAGCGAGGTGATTCCGGGACCGAGTTCATGGCCGTGCAGCGGAAGCCCTGCCTCGAGGCGGAGCGTGTCGCGCGCACCGAGACCCGCCGGCACGGCGCCCGCTTCGACCAGTGCGTCCCACAGGGCTCCAGCCACATCGACCGGGACCGCGATCTCGACGCCGGCCTCGCCGGTGTAACCGGTGCCCGCGATCACGCACGACGCCCCACGCCAGTCGGTGTCACCGACGCGGAAACGTCCGACGTCGGCAACCGCCGGCATGACCCGTTCGGCGATCCCACGTGCAGACGGGCCTTGGATCGCGAGCACCGCTCGGCCATCGGTGACGTCATCCCCACCGATCGCCGCGCGGACGCCGTCGGTGTTCGACGCATTCGGCATCACGTCGAGGAGGTGATCGTCGCGCCACCACACGATGATGTCGTCGGCGACGGACCCGTCGTCGGCGTCGAGGAGGTGGGTGTACTGGGCCCGGCCGGGGGCGATCTTGGTGAGGTCGTTGGTGAACGCCGCCTGGAGGCGATCGACGGCGTCGGGTCCACTGATCCGCACGGTCCCGAGGTGCGACACGTCGAACAGCGCGGCGCCCCGGCGGCAGGCGAGGTGTTCCTCGATGGTGCCGGCCGGGTACGAGATCGGCATCTCCCACCCGCCGAACTCGGCCAGGCGGGCGTCGAGGGAGACGTGGCGGTCGTGCAGCGGCGATCGGCGCAGCTCGTCGGCCTGCGGGCCGGCGGCTGGCTCCGGGGTCACCCGATCCGGGCGATCGGCTCGTCGCCGAGATCGTCGGCGTCGGGAAGATCGGCCTCGAGCTCGCTCCGCACGCCGCCGACCGAGAGCACGTTGAGGACGCCCTGGCCCTTGTTGATCAGGTCGACGAGGTCGGTGCCGTCGACGCTGAGCGCGACGCTGCTGCCGTCGATCACGATGTGCGCGGCGGCGATGTCGGCCCCGACGTGCTCGCGGAGGTTGTCGAACACCGTGCGGACCTGTTCGAGCTTGATGCCTGCGTCGAGCAGCTTCTTGATGACCTTGAGCTCGAGGAGATCGTTGTACGAGTACCGACGACGACTCCCGCTGCCGGCCGCGTCGGCGAGCGACGGACGGATGAGGTCGGTCCGGGCCCAGTAGTCGAGCTGGCGGTACGTGATCCCGACGATCTTCGCCGTCTGCGTGCCGCTGTAGCCCACGTCGCTCTCGGGCCCTGCTGCCGTGATGTCGTCCATGAGGTTGCCTCCGTCTGTCGTCCCAACTCCGACGCACCGGCGTCGCGGAGCCGGTGCCCGAGGGCGACACGACTGAAACTACGACGGTGTGAGGTGGACGACCCTACGGAGGTCGCGCGCGCCCGTCAAGCGCAGCTGGATGAGGTGATCGCGGACGCACCCCGGGACCGGGCGCCGGGGGTCAGGCGAAGTCGTCGGGATCGACGGACTCGAGGAAGTCCTTGAACTCGTCGATGATCTCGGCCGCCTCGTCCTCGGGTTCGGCAGGCGGCTCCTGACCCTGCTCGTCGAGGAGCTCGTCCTTGGCGAAGATCGGCGCACCACATCGCACCGCCAGCGCCACGGCGTCGGACGGACGCGCCGACACGGTGCGGCTCTCGCCGCCCACCGTGAGGTGCAGCTCGGCGTAGAAGGTGCGGTCGCGCATCTCGGTGACCACGATCTCGTCGAGGTCGGCACCGAGCGAGCGCACCACGTCGATGAGCAGATCATGGGTGAGCGGCCGCGGCGGCTCGAGGCCCTCGAGCGCGTAGTGGATGGCCGACGCCTCGACGCCGCCGATGTAGATCGGCAGCAACCGGTGTCGGCCCTCCTGCTCGCGCAGAAGGATCATCGGAGTGTTGGCGGGGACTTCGACCCGCACTCCGACGAGTTCCAGGGGGATCACGAGGCGGAGGTTACCCCTCTCCCGCGACCCCCCCGTTCACGAGATCACAGAATTCGACCGACACCTCGTTGAGGCAACTCGAATGAGGAGACGACGTTCCGGAAATCAGACGTCGAGGTGTCGCCGGAGGAGCGTGCGCATCATCGCCGAGCGGAGCTGGCCGCCGAACATCTCGAGCTCGGTCAGCTGAGCCGCCGCGAGTTCCTGCGCCTCGGGATTCCGCTGGCGCACCATCGGCTGGATCAGCTGTTCGAACAGTCCGGCCTCGCGGTCGGCCGCGACACGCCACCCACGCAGGTGCCGAGCGTCGACCCCGAGATCGAGGAAGCGGCGTGCGATCCGGGCGACCTCGAGGGCGTCCTCGTCGAAGTCGCCGGTCGGCGACGCGATGACGACGCCGTACGAGGTGAGCTGCTCGAGCTGATCGGAGTCGAGTCCGGCCATGGAACACAGTTCCGAACGGGAGAGCACGATGCCGGGTGAGAGGGTGATCGCACCGCTGTCGTCGCCGCGCTCGGATCCACCGGGGGGTGTCGGATCGGCAGCGAAGAACTCGGCGGCCGCCGAACCCGGACCACCGCCCGGTCGAGCGAGCGACGCCGACGGATCACCCGGAACGGCGCGTGGATCCGCAGCGCGACCGATCGGACGGTCGAGCGAGCCGGTGGGGTCGGCGAGACCCGACACGTGGTCGAGACCGCGGGGACGGGGCTGCTCGCTGGTGGGATCGATCTCGCCGGTGTCGAGGCGGTCCTTGATGACCTTGAGCGGCAGGAAGTTGTCCTTCTGCTCTCGCAGGATGCACCGGAGCAGTTCGACGTCGGCGTCGTAGAACTTCCGATACCCCGACGGCGTCCGCTCGGGCTCGATCAGACCCTGGCTCTCGAGGAACCGGATCTTCGAGATCGTGACGTCGGGGAACTCGTCGAGCAAGAGGGCGAGCACCTCGCCGATCGACAGGTGCGACGCCGGCGGCGCGGTCGTGACCGACGTCTCCGGCCGCGACGTCTCCGGCAGCGCCGTGCCCGGCAACGTGGGTTCGGAGATGGCCGACGACGAAGCGGACGTCGAGTGTCCGCCGGCGGTCCCGGAGTCGGCGTCGGTCGCCGGATGAGCGTCAGCCATCGTGACGCTCGAAGAACACCAGGCGGAACTTGCCCACCTGTAGCTCGTCGCCGTGCCGCAGCAGGACCTTGTCGATGCGCTCCTGGTTGACGTAGGTGCCGTTCAGCGACCCCGCGTCGGTGGCGACGTACCCCTCGGGAGTCCGCTCGATGTCGACGTGGCGGCGAGACACGGTGATGTCGTCGAGACTGATCTCGGAGTCGGGGTGCCGCCCGAGGCGGACCGTGTCGCGGTCGAGTTCGAACCGGTCACCGGCCTGAGCTCCGGCGCGCACGATGAGCACACCGACCTCCTGGGGGAGTTCGCCGAGCGGCACGACGAGGTCGTCGTCGGGGCCCGGAGCGTCCTGGAGTGGGTCGACCCGCGTGAGGTTGATCGTGCGATCGTCGAGGCGATCGAGGGGCGCGCCGCAGCTCGAACAGAACGCGCTGGCCGGGGGGTTCCGGTGGCCGCACTGGTTGCAGAAGACGTAGCTGCTCACGTCGGGGCGTCCTCGGTCCTCGCTGGTTCCTGGCTCAATCCTCGATCAGTCCGCTGTAGCCGGCGGCATCGAGCAGCGCGTCGTACTCGCCCGGATCGCTCATCTCGATCGTGCAGATCCACCCGTCGCCGTACGGATCGGAGTTGAGGAGCTCGGGCTGGTCGTCGAGCTCGTCGTTGACCGTGCTGATCACGCCGGACACCGGCGCATAGATGTCACTGACCGACTTGGTGCTCTCGACCTCGGTCACCGTGTCGTTGGCCGCCACCCGCATGCCCACGTCGGGCACCTCGACGAACACGACGTCACCGAGCGAATCCTGCGCGTAGTCGGTGATCCCGACCGTGACCACATCGGAGTCACCCACCCGGCGGATCCACTCGTGGTCGGAGGAGTACCGGCGGTCGTCGGGGATGTTCATAGGGCGTTCGGGAGTGTAGGCGAGGAGGGTCCGGGCGCGCTCAAGAGGGTCGACGCTCCGTGGCGGCGACATCGTCGTGGAGTGGCTGTGCCGGTTCGACGCCGGCCCTGTCGGCGGTTCGGGTGGATCGAAGCGCCGCCCGCACCTGAGGGATGTACTCGATGGCCGTCCAGATGCTCAGGGCCAGGCCGGGGATGCCGAGGATCCACGCGGCGACGGTGAATCCGTCGGCGCCGGGCATCTGGCTGTTGCCCATGAGGAACCCCGGCACGGCGAACATGAGGAGGAAGGTCGCGGTCTTCCCCCACCACGTCACGTCGATCCGTGGCATCCCGAAGAAGACGGTGGCGATGGCCATCATCGCCCCGACGAAGATCTCGCGCGCCATGACCGCGACGGCGAACCACAGGGGGATCGAGCCGTCGATGATGATGGCGGTGATCGCCACGATGAACAGCAGTCGGTCGACGGTGGGGTCGAAGACCTTCCCGAACTCGCTGACCTGACCGAGGCGACGAGCGAGGTAGCCGTCGACCCAGTCGGTGGCGCCGAGCGCACCGAGCATCCAGGCCGCCGCCGCCCGGTTGTCGAGCCCGAACAGCACCCACAGGAAGATCGGGAGGCAGCACAGCCGGAGGAACGTGAACAGGTTGGGCACGGTCCACAGATCGTCGAACATCCCCGGCGTGTCGACGCTCGATGTCTCGGTGCCCTCCACTCCCCCGATGGTACGACCGCGACGCATGGTGCCGGGCACCATGCCCGGCACTGGCACGATGGCGCGGTGAGCACCATCTTCACGAAGATCATCGAGGGCGACATCCCCGGCACGTTCGTCCACCGAGACGAGCACTGCGTCGTGTTCATGTCGATCAACCCGATGGCACCGGGCCATGCGCTCGTCGTTCCCATCGAGGAGGTCGATCCGTGGACGGACCTCACCGCCGAGCTGTCCGTCCATCTCTTCGAGGTGGCGCGGCGGGTCGGCGTGGCACAGCAGGCTGCGTTCGACTGCGAGCGAGTCGGGTTGATCATCGCCGGCTACGAAGTGCCCCACACGCACATCCATGTGGTGCCGACGAACTCGATGGGCGAGCTGAGCTTCGCGAACGCCGCGGCGTCCGTCGACCGCGACGACCTCGAGTCGTGGGCGACCGCAATCCGAGAACGGATGTAGGCGCTCGCGCACGAGCCGCGTGCGATCGCGCGGCGAGGGACGCGCCAGCGACGAGCCGCACGCGTTGCGAGGAGAACCGCAGGGCCGACGAGCGGCGCCGATCAGATCTCGTCGAGGAGATCGGGGCGGTTGTTGCGGACGTTGTTGACCTCGGTCGACACCGGCGTGAGCACGAGGGCGATGTCCTCGCGTGGCACGAACAGTGACGACAGGGCCTCGATGTCGTCGTTGGCGGGGTCGAGCCACTCGGACCAGCGCGACTCGGGAATGACCACCGGCATCCGGTCGTGGACCTCGCTCATCACCGAGTTGGCGGCGGTGGTGATGACCGTGGCCGAGTGCAACCAGCGGTCGTCATCGTCGTCGAGCTCAGGGTCCTTCCACGACGTCCAGAGTCCGGCCACCGCCAACGGCTCGCCGTCGGTCCGTCGGATGAACATCGGCTGCTTCGCCGGTTTGCCCTTGGCGGTCAGCGGACCGTCGGGCGAGCCGGGTTTCCACTCGTAGAAGCCGTCCATCGGGATCAGCAGGCGCTTCTTCTTCAGGAGCCCTTTGAACGCGTTCTTCTCGGCCAGGGTTTCGGACCGAGCGTTGATCATGCGCGACGCGATCTTCCGATCCTTCGCCCAGCTGGGCACGAGGCCCCAGTGGTACGCCTCGACCGTGCGCTCGCCGGTCGGCCGCTCGCGTACGCCGTACACGTCGTGGGTCGGCGCGACGTTGAAGTTCTCGCCGAGCGTGTCGGTGGCGACGTCGGCCCCGAAGTACTCGGCGATCTGATCCGGCTGGTTCGTCGAGACGAAACGACCGCACATGACAGTGTGGAGCGACGGACGGACGCGACCGCGCGACGACGCTCAGACCTCGCCCGACGCCAGGTGGCTGAGCGACGACGCGAGCTGGTCGACCGACTCGTCGGCGAGCCGGTACCAGATCCACCGACCACGGCGGTCGCCCTCGATCACGCCGGCCTCGGTGAGCACCTTGAGATGGTGTGAGATCGTGGGCTGCGACTTGCCGAGCGGTTGGACGAAGTCGCACGCGCACACCTCACCGTCGGGCGCATTGGCGATGACCGACACGACCTGCAGCCGGATGGGGTCGGCCAGCGCTCCGAGCCGGCGCGCCAGCGCCTCTGCGTCCTGACGATCGATCCACTGCGTCGCTCCCCCACAGCACGCTCCCTCGGAATCGGGGTCGTCGATGGCCGGGGCGGTCGCATGGGAGGTCTCGAGCTGCTGAGTCATATTGATCACGATCGATGGGCCGGGTAGCTTCCCCGTCCGCATGGACGACGATATCCCCCCGCCCCGACCGCTCGGCCCCCGGCTCGCCGCCGAGGCGATCGGGTCGGCGTTTCTCATCATCGCGGTGCTCGGATCGGGGATCATGGCGCAGAACCTGTCGCCCGACGACGTCGGTCTGCAGCTCCTCGAGAACGCTGCCGCCACCGCCGGTGCACTGATCGGACTGATCATCATGTTCGCCACCGTCTCGGGTGCGCACTTCAACCCGGCGGTGACGCTCGTCGATCGGCTCCTCGGGTCGATGAACAACACCGAGGCGGGGCTCTACGTCGTGGCGCAGATCGTCGGGGGCTGCGTCGGAGCCGTGCTGACCAACTGGATGTTCCTTGACATGCCCAACGTCGACGGGCTGGTCTTCTTCTCCGAGCGCGCCCGCGACACCGGCCCGCTCCTCGTGTCGGAGGTGATCGCCACGATCGGTCTCCTCCTCGTGATCCACGGCGCGGTGCGGCACGGCAAGCCCTACGTCGTCGCGGTGGCGGTCGGCGTCTGGATCGGCGGCGCCTACTTCTTCACGTCGTCGACCAGCTTCGCCAACCCGATGGTGTCGATCGCTCGAACCCTGAGCGACACGTTCGCGGGCATCGAGCCGGCGTCGGCTCCCGCGTTCATCCTGATGCAGCTGATCGGCGCCCTCCTCGCGTTCGGTCTCATCCGCTACCTGTTCACTCCCTCGCCCTCCCCCGCCGAAACGGAGTCCTGACCATGCCCGAACTCACCATCGCCGGCGAGACCCCCGAGGTCCTGTTCGTCTGCATCCACAACGCCGGTCGCTCGCAGATGGCAGCGGCATTCCTCCAGGTCCACGGTGGGGACGGCGTGGTGGTGCGCTCGGCCGGAACCCAGCCGGTCGACGAGGTGAACCCGGCCGTCGTCGACGCCATGGCCGAGCGCCGCATCGACCTGCACGAGCTGAAGGCGACACCGAAGGGTCTCGAGGACGCCGCCGTCGAGGCGTCCGACGTGGTGATCACGATGGGCTGCGGTGACGAGTGCCCCTTCTACCCGGGGACGACGTACCTCGACTGGCCGCTCGAGGACCCCGCCGGCCAGGGTGTCCACGCGATTCGTCCCATCCGCGACGAGATCGAGCGCAAGGTGCTCGACCTCCTCGGGGACCTCGGAGTCGAGCCGATCTTCTGAACCGGGACAGACGGTGTCTGACACCGTTTGTCCGTTCGTCTCGCGTCAGGGTCGTGACCCGGACCCGGCGACGCGTCGACCGGCGACCCAGACGTCGGTGAAGGCGGTCGGTCCGGCTCGATGCACGAGCTTGTCGAACCGACGCGACCAGTCGTCGAGATCGCGGTCGACGCCGATCGCATCAAGTGAGACCGCGATCGCATCGAACGAGGCGCCCGGTACGAATCGACCGACCGGGAGGCCGGCCAGATCAGCGCCGCCCGCGGTCGCCAGGTGGAAGGCGGTGACGAGGTCGAGACGAGCGTCCCGGTCGCCGTCGTCGGCCAGACGCTGTGACGCAACGACGGCGTGACCGCACTGGGCGAGCACCGACGGCGACGGCCCGCCCGCGATGTCGGTTCCCAGACCGACGGCGACACCGGCACCGAGCGCCGCTCGGGCGGCGAACGGTCGGTTGGCGAAGTACACGTTCGACAGGGGACAGTGCGCGACGCCGGCACCCGCCGAGGCGAGCAGTGACCGGTCGGCGTCGTCGAGGTGAGTGGCGTGAGCGAGGACCGTGTGCGGTCGGATCAGCCCGAACCGGTCGAGCGCATGGGCGTCGGTCGTCCCGTACCGGTCGAGCGCGTGACCGTGCTCCCAATCGCTCTCGGAACAGTGGGTCTGCACGCGAGCGCCGGACGCCTCGGCGAGCTCTCCGAGACCGGCGAGCGCGGCATCGGTGCACGCCGGAGTGAATCGCGGGGTGATGATCGGTTCGACGAGTCCCAGCGGATCGGCGACCGCCTCGATGTCGTCGATGGAGCGGGCGCTGTGATCGACCGACGCAGTCGGCGACTCGTCTCGATACCACTGGGGTGTGCCGTCGGGATGATCCATCGCCACGCGCCCGACGAGGGCGCGCTGACCGTGGCCGACGCACGCCTCGGCCAGCGCCGTGGTCGCCTCGACGTGCCGCGACCCGTAGTAGACCGCGGCGGTCGTGCCGTGGGCGAGGAGGGCCGGAACCATCTGGTCCCACACCGACCGGGCGTACTCGATGTCGGCGAAGCGGGCCTCGAGCGGGAACGTGTACTCGAACAACCACCGTTCGAGGGGGAGGTCGAGGCCGGTTCCCAGCTGAGGCCACTGGGGCGCGTGGACGTGCGTGTCGACCAGGCCGGGCACGACCACCTGGTCGGGCCCGACCACCACGTCGGACGGCGCCGAGCCCTCGTCGGTCCCCGAGGCCGGCTCGATCGACACGATGGTCCCGCGGTCGTCGAGCACGATCCGGACGTCGTCGAGCACCTCGATCGCGTCGGGGGTCGGCGCGTGGATCGCCGTGCACCGGAGCGCGGTCACGACGAGCCGAACTCACACACTCTCGGCGACCACCGATCCACAGCCGACACACCGAGAGTCTGGCACCAGGGCACGGGTGCGTCGTCGACGGCGACCAAGCTGCGTCAGAAGCGATGTTGGACGGCGAAGACCCGAACGTCATCGGGGTCGAGTGCTGCGACCGCGACTCCGAGCGCCGTGAGGACCCAGTCGCCCGGTCGGACGTGGTCGCCGGCGGCCAACATGGGACGGAGCCACACACTGGTGACTCCCTCGATGTCCTCGACCTCGGCCGTCTCGCCGTACGTTCGCACCACGCGAGCCGGCTCGGTCAACGCAACGAGTGGGGCCTGCCGGGTCATGACGCGGGTACCACCGCGATCGGACAGGGCGCCTCGGCGAGGAGCCACGAGGTGACCGAACCGAGGATCGTGCGTGCGATCGCGCCGACACCCCGAGGGCCGACGACCACGAGGTCGCTTCGATCGAACGCGTCGGCGAGGACCCGCTGGGGCGAATGCTCCTGCATCGTCCGCACGACACGTCCATCCGGGTCGACCCCGTCGATCACCTGACCGATCCGCTCATGGGCCGCAGCGACCACGTCGGGGTGCCGTTGAGCGACCGATGCCGGCTCGAGCCACGGGATCACGTCGACCCCGACGACGGCCTCGATGGTGACGCTCGACGGCATCACGTCGATCGCCCAACGCAGCGCTCGCTCGGAGTGTTCGCTCCCGTCGACCCCGACGACGACACGTCGCGGGAGTTCGGGCGGCCGATCCTCGGGAACGATCACGACGGGTCCGTGCGCGTGATGAGCGAGATCCGAGCTGGTCGAACCCAGAAGGCGGTGACGGTGGCCGGCGTCGCCGCGGCGGCCGACCACGATGGGCCGGTCGGGCTGCGACCGCTCGATGAGGACCCGCGCCGGGTGTCCCTCGGACACGTCCGGCGACTCGACGACGCTGGACATCTCCTCGGCGAGACCGTCGAGCGCAGCATCGATCGACCTCTGAGCCGCAACCGCAGCGGTCGCCTCGAGACCGGCGCGATCGACGTCGATCGGTCGCCGCCCGGCGACGGTCGCCACGGCGACGGGCAGGTGCCAGGTCGCGACGGGCTGGACGACATCACCGGTCGCATGGGCGAGTCGGACGGCCCACCGCAACGCGGCGGACGAGCCATCGGAGCCGTCGACACCGACGGTCCAGACACGTGACATGACGAGGAGCATCGAGCGACGGCGCCACCGGGAACCAGGGTCGAAGGTCACGCCACCGCTGACACGCCGCCCGACGACCACGACATCGGGCCGACTGGGACTTCCGCCCCTGCTCGACGACAGCGTCGACCCTCCACCATGTCAACCGAGCGCGGACGGCTCGACCGCGACATCCGCCCGGAGAACTCGGGCAACGGAGACCCCGACGAAGTCGGGCAGAAGAGAGGAGATCCCATGGTCCCCCACGTCGTCACCCCGGTGGACGGCTCACCCGAGTCCTGGCGTGGCGCCGAGACGGCGATCGCGCTGGCTCGGACCGTCGACGCATCGGTGACCGTGCTGTCGATCGCCGACAGCGACGGCGAGCGGGCCGAGCGCCTCGATCAGATCGCCCGCGATCTGTCCCTGCTCGACACCTCGGGGGTCGAGGTCGAGGTCGACGTGCGCACCACCGGCGCCTCGATCGCCGCGGCCATCGAGGAGGTCGTCGAGCTCTTCCCCGGGGCGGCGGTCGTGATGGCGTCGCACGGTCGGGGGCGGAGTTCGGCGCTCGTCGGCAGCGTCGCGGAGGACGTGCTGCGCCGCACCTTCGGTCCGCTCCTCGTGGTGGGCCCGAACGTACGCGGCGTCGACTTCTCGGGTCCGGTAATCGTCACCGTCGACGGGAGCGCCGAGTCGGAACGCGCCGTGCCACTGGCGGTCGCCCTGTCGATCGAGCTCGGCGTCGCCCCGTGGATCATGGAGGTCGCGTCCCAACGCTCGACTCCCCCACCGGGTGGGGTCGAGAGCGTGTACGTCGCCCGACTCGCCCACGAGGCGCAGCGTGCGAGCGGGCACGAGGTCGAGTTCGAAGAGGTCCACGGCCAGCAGCCCGCGGTCGCCATCGCGGACGAAGCGCTTCGGCGCGGCGCATCGATGATCGTCTCGTGCTCGCACGGCCGGACGGGGCTCCGCCGTCTCGCCTTGGGAAGCGTGTCGGCGGGCTTCGTCCGCCATGCGCCGTGTCCGGTCCTGCTGGTCCGCGAGCCGCACCCCGCCGAGCCGGTGCATGCCGCGCACGGCCACGGCGAGACGCACTGAGGGGCCGTGACCTCGATCCCGTCCGTCGCCGCCGAGCGCACGGGCCTCGCTGCGGCCCGCCGCCTCGCCCGGTTGCGGTCACCGGCGGGTCGGATCCGGCTGATCGACATCGCCTCGATCACGGGCGATGCCACGTCGAGCCCGCCGGTCACGGCCGTCCGCGGTGCGCCGGCGGGCGTCGCTGCGCTGCTCGAGCCCGTCGATCCCCGTCTCGGCCTCGTCCTCCGCTTCGACGATCCCGAGGTCCACGACCGCGGAGACGGACGGCGTCAGCGGACGACCCGTGGCTGGGCCGTCGCCGACGTCGACCGGTTGGGCGCCGACGCGATCTGGCTCACCGTCTGGTGGCACCCCGACGCGGCGCGAGCGGTGCGGCACGGGCAGGAGAAGTTCGTCGAGATCGTCGGTCACGATGCTGCGCATCATCAGCTTCCGCTGATCGTCGCACCGGCCGTCGACGTGCGGCCGACCGCCGGCGACTCCACACCCGAACGCGAGCTCGCGATCGAGCGGCACGTTGTCGGACGATTCGCCGATCCACGCTTCGGTGCCGACGTGATCGCAGTCCCGTGTCCCCCGCGGCGAGTCGTCGCCGAGGCCTCGATCGATCATCTCCGCCAACACTTCGTCCAGATCGATCAGCTCGTCGCCGGTCGCTGGATCCTGTCGGCCGACGACGTTCCGGCCGACACCTTCGCCGAGGTCGCCGACGTCGCCGACGACCTCGGCTCGATCGGCGTCGCCGGACCCGCCACGTGACCGGACCCCGCCGATCCGACGCGTCGATGCGAAGGGACGAACTGCTCTTCTGTCGTCGAGGGCGGAGCCGGAGACTGGGGTGATGGCCGACGGCGAGCGACGCTGGATCGTGGGCGTGGACGGTTCGCCCCACGCTGCTCGCGCCGCCGGATGGGCCCGCCGCAACGCCGGGTCCGATGTGGCCGAGATCTGTCTCGTGACCGCCTGGTCGATCCCGCCGCTCGCGTTCTGTTCACCGATGGCCGGGATGCACCCCGACCTCGGCCGCCGACTCCGGGCGAGCGCTCAGGAGGTCGTCGAGCGAGCCGCGAACGAGATCGGAGCCACCGACGGGATCCGACTGGTGACCGACGTCGTGCGGGGACGGTCGGCGCCCTCACTGCTGAAAGCCGCGGAGGACGCCGACCTCCTGGTGGTCGGCACCCGAGGCCAGACCGGCTTCCAGGCGTTCACACTCGGCTCGACGGCGGCTCGCGTGGCCGCCCATGCGCCGTGCCCGGTGGCGGTCGTGCCCGCGACCGGACCGCTCGATCCACCGCAGCGCATCGTCGTCGCCCTCGACGGGTCGCGCCACTCGGTCGCGGCACTCGACCACGCCGTCGACCTCGCCCGCGCCGGGGCTCACCTCGACGTCATCACCGTCGACGACGGAGACGCCGGCTTCGGCGAACCACACGATCGCCTGACGCTCGCGGAAGCGCAACGCGCGCTCGTCGACGCCGCCGTGGAGCGTCGAGACCCGGACCGCGACCACGAGATCGAGATCGAGACGCGGGTGGCCACCGGGTCGGCACGCCAGGTCCTCCTCGACGCGACCGCCGACGCCGATCTGCTCGTCGTCGGACGTCGCGGCCGCGGATTCGCCGGCTCGCTCCGGCTCGGATCGGTCTCCCACTGGCTGCTCGCGCACTCCCCGGTCACGGTCGTGGCGGTGCCGTGGACCTTCGACCCTGGTTCGTCCGCGACCGACGAACGCAGGTGGAAGACGTGACCACACCTGCGAATCTCCGCCACGATCCCCTCCGCCACTGGGTGAAGGAGATCTCCGAACTCTGCCTCCCCGACGAGGTCTCCTGGTGCGACGGATCCCCCGAGGAGTACACCCGGCTGTGCGACGAGATGGTCGACGCCGGCACCTTCATCCGACTCGACCCCGAGATCCGTCCCAACAGCTTCCTCGCCCGGAGCGACCCCAGCGATGTCGCACGCGTCGAGGACCGCACCTTCATCTGCAGCCGCAACCCGGTCGACGCCGGGCCGACCAACAACTGGGCCGATCCCGACGAGATGCGGGCCACGCTCACGAAGCTCTTCGACGGCTGCATGAAGGGACGCACGATGTACGTGATCCCGTTCAGCATGGGGCCGCTCGGTTCCGACATCGCCCAGATCGGCGTCGAGATCACCGACTCGCCCTACGTCGTCGTGAACATGGCGTTGATGACCCGGATGGGATCCGAGGTCCTCGACGTCCTCGGTGACGACGGCCGGTTCGTGCCCTGCCTGCACACGGTCGGCAAGCCGCTCGAGCCGGGTGAGGCCGACGTCTCCTGGCCGTGCGATCCCGAGACGAAGTACATCGTCCACTTCCCCGAAGACCGGTCGATCTGGAGCTACGGCAGCGGGTACGGCGGCAACGCCCTCCTCGGCAAGAAGTGCTTGGCGCTCCGGATCGCGTCGATCATGGGACGCGACGAGGGGTGGCTCGCCGAGCACATGCTCCTCATGGGGGTGACCGATCCCGACGGCGCCAAGACCTACGTCGCTGCGGCGTTCCCGAGCCAGTGCGGCAAGACCAACTTCGCGATGGTCGAACCACCACCGGCGATGAAGGAGGCGGGCTGGAAGGTCACGACGGTCGGCGACGACATCGCCTGGCTGAAGCCGGGACCCGACGGCGACCTCCGCGCCATCAACCCCGAAGCGGGGTACTTCGGCGTGGCTCCGGGCACGTCCTCGACCACCAACCCCGCGGCCGTCGAGACGATCCGTGAGAACACGATCTTCACGAACGTCGCGCTGACCGACGAAGGCGACGTCTGGTGGGAGGGTCATGACGACGATCCCCCCGCTCATGCGATCGACTGGCGCGGGGAGGACTGGACACCCGACGCCGGACGTCCCGCGGCGCACCCGAACGCCCGCTTCACCGTGGCCGCGGCGCAGAACCCGGTCATCGACGAGGCGTGGGAGGACCCGGCCGGTGTACCGATCGAGGCGTTCGTCTTCGGCGGCCGCCGCTCGGGCACGATGCCGCTGGTCGTGCAGTCGTTCAACTGGTCGTTCGGCGTCTACCTCGCCGCCACGATGGGATCCGAGACGACCGCAGCCGCCTTCGGCGAGCAGGGTGTCGTCCGCCGGGACCCGTACGCGATGCTCCCGTTCGCCGGCTACCACATGGGTGACTACGTCAACCACTGGCTGTCGTTCGGACGCACGCTCGCTCGACCGCCGCGGATCTTCGCCGTCAACTGGTTCCGCCGGGACGAGGAGGGTCACTTCGTCTGGCCCGGGTTCGGCGAGAACGTCCGAGTGCTGGAGTGGATCGTCAAGCGAGCACGCGGCGCCGCCCCGGCGCTCGAGAGCCCGCTCGGCTGGATGCCGACCTACGGCGATCTCACGTGGGACGGACTCGACTTCAGCGAGTCCGAGTTCACCAGCTGCATGTCGGTCGACCGCTCCGACTGGGAGCCCGAGCTGCTCGAGCACGAGGCACTGTTCATGAAGCTCCACGACCGGATCCCGAGCGAGCTCGGCGCGATCCGCCACCTCATCGCCTCGTCCCTGTGGCGAGCGCCCGAGCACTGGGAGATGAACCCTGACCCGACCTGAGCGCCGCGACTCCGAGAGAACGCGTCCACTCAGACTCACAGAAAGGGGCTCTGATGGCCCACACCCTTCTGGATGATCTCCGCGCCGGTGAGCAGGTGATCTCCACCACGATCTCGACGTCGGGCGTCGTGACCGACGGAGAGCAGAGCCGGGCGGTCGACGCGGTCAGCGCCGCACTGGCCGACATCGACCGCCCGGTTCGTCGATGCGTGATCCGGCTGGAACACCGCACCGATCCGCACCACGTGCGGCGAGCGGTCGCCCGGCTGTCGGTCGACCTCGACGGACGGCGAGTTCAGTCCCACGCCGAGGACGAGTCGGTCGACCAGGCGGCGACGACAGCGGCGAACAAGTTGCACGAGCGGCTCAGGAAGCTCGTCGACAAGGTGCAGGACGCTCGTCGTCACGGCGATCGGCTGACGTCACTCGACGAGGATCAGCGGGCTCACGTCCCCACGGTGGAGCGGGACGACAGCGAACGCGAGGTCGTCGCGCGACACCACCAGGGGCCGCCCGACGCAACGCTCGACGAGGCGGCGTTCGACCTCGATGCGCTGGGGTACCGGTTCCACGTGTTCGTCGACGTGTCGAGCGGCGACGACGCGCTCGTCCGCTACGACGAGAGCGACGAGCTGGTGGTGCAGTTCGCGTCGGGTCCACCCGACACGTACGGGCAGGACCCGCTCGCCGTGTCGGTTCGCCTCGACGAGCGTCCCGCGCCCGAGCTCGATCTCGTTTCGGCGCGGGAGATGCTGCACGTGGGCGAGATCGACCACGTGTTCTTCCGTGACACAGCCACGGGTCGTGGCGCCATCCTCTATCGCCGTTACGACGGACACGACGGGTTGGTCAGCACGGCGTCCTGATCCCCTGGAGCGCGAGCGCGGCTCGGGCCGGTCAGACGACCGGCTTGGGCCGCGCCTCGTCGCGTTCGGGCCTCGACGGAGCGGCCGCAGGCTCGTCCGGAGAATCGTTCGCGGGAACGGGTTCGTCGATCCACAGCCCTTCGCGTTCGAGCGCCGCGACCGACCACTGCACGTCGGGAGTGTCCTCGTCGCCGAGCTCGCCGCCATCGCCCTGGGGTTCCTCGTCCGCATCCTCGGTCTCGTCGACGTCCTCGGCGCGCCGCGCCGCGATGGTGGCGGCGACGAGCCACCAGACCGCGAGCGGGGCGACCAACACCACGGGCACCAGGACCGACTCTCCGAGGTATCCGAGGATCTTCGCGACCGCGACCGCGGCCGCCCACACGCCGGCGATCCGGAGGACCCACGAGGCCTCCGGATCGGTGCCGTCGCGACCGAAGAGGCCGGCGACGCCGAGCAGGAACCCGGGGATCGCGAGGATCACGAAGCTCGCGACGAGCAGTGTCGTCGGATCATCGAAGCGGTCGGACACGGCGGCACCGAGAACCGTGCCGACGGACATCATCATCAGCGTGTTGGGGATCCCCCGCGGGAGGACTCGGTGCAACACCACCGAGTTCGGCAGCTTCTTCTTCCAGATGCCGACGAATCCCGGCACGAACGACATCGCCGCCACGACCCACAGCGCCCACCCGTGTCCGATGTACGGGAGGATCACGAACGCGAACATCGCGGTCTTGACGACGAGCGAGCCGGTCTGCTGGACGACACCCGGCTTGTTCTCGGGTTCGAAGGTCGCCGCGGCGAGCCGCTCGGGGTACCCCACCACGACCAGTCGCTCCAGCAGGTACCGCACGACGAGCGCACCGAGCGCGATGAGAGCGAGCTCGTCGGCTCGTTCGGCGACCGGCTGATCGAGCCCGCTGAGGCCGGGAAGGGACTTCACGACCGACTGGACGGTCCATGCCGCGAGCAGCGAGCCGACCACGATCTCGGCGAGGCCACTCCATCGGTCGGACCAGTTCTCGGCCGGAGGTCGACGGAACTTCCGGATCGCCGAGGCGATGAGCGGCACCGCGAAGCACAGGGTCGTGACGCCGAGCAGTGACCGAACGTCGTCGGCCGACGTCACGTTGCCGGACGCGACGACACCGACCCAGAACGTGCCGGCGGCAGCGAACCCAGCCGATGCGTCGGCGATGCCGAGCACGAGGAGGGCCGCCATCAGCCCGAACGACGGTGCGATCGCTTGTTGCCCGGTATCGGCGAGCGCCGCGAGCGAAAGCACCACGCCGATGAGCGGCGCCACGATCCACCCCGAGCCGAAGGCGGCTCGGAGCGTCGAGCCGTCGGAGAGGAGGCGGGCGGCGAGCGGCGACACAGGCTGGATCCGTCCCGCGACGCTGCGGAATGACCGGTCGACGGCCGCAGTGAGCGGCAGCGCCCACGTTCGAGAGCGATCGCCCCATGCCGCACGTTCGTCGACATCGCCGAGGCTCTTGGCCTTTCCGCTCGCGACCTTTCCCTTGCCGCGATCGTCGCCGTCTCCATCGCCGTCGGAGCCGCCGCCCGATCCGCCGGACCCGCCCGATACGCCAGAACCTGCGCCGCGCCCGCCGTTCGCTCCGGACGCGCTTCCGGCGCCGCCCAACGCACCCCCGGCCGCCGCGGTGGCGGCTCCACCGCCGGCCAGTGCGCTCACGCTCAGGGCCATGCTTCCGCCGGCGCCCATCAACGTCACGAGGGCGAACGCCTCGACGGCGTCGTCGACGGTCTCCTCCGGCTCGCTGATCGGGGTGTACTCGGGGAGGCCGGTCCGCTCGTCGATCACGACCGGCGCGGGTGCATCATCGGCCGCCTCGTCCGCCGGCTGGTCGGTGGCGGCCGGCGCTCCTGCCACCACCGGAGCTGCGGTGACGTCCTCATCGACCGCTGCGGACGGTGCGCTCTGCGGCTCACCGGCAGCGTCACCGTCCGCGGAGACGGCGAGTGGCGCGGTGACCTCCGGCTGAGCGGGTGGCGGAGGGGGATCACCGATGCGCTCGATATCTCCCTCAGGATCGATGGCGAAGTGCCACGAGCTGCTCAGCGTTCCCTCGGGCGTCTCGCCGACCAGGATGATCCGGTGCTCGCCCGACTCGACGTCGGACGGCAGCTGCAGCGACGTCTCGAAGTCGCCGTCGTCGCCCGCTTCGACGACGCCGAGCAGGACCGGCTCGCTGCGCATCGTCACCTCGACGTCGGTGCCGCCGACGAATCCCTCGCCGGCGACTCGGATCGTGGTCTCCGAGGCCTCGTCGCCCTCGGTCGCCTCGATCTCGACGTCGACGTCGACCTCGGGTGCGACGTCGGACAGATCCTCGACCGATGCGACGATCACTCGCGTCGCATCGGGACGTTCGAGCACGAAGACGGATTCGGCCAGATCGGCACCCTCCTCGATCTCGACGATGATCACCCCGTCGTCGTCGGAGCCGATCACGATCTCATCCTCGGAGTCCCCCACGACGAGCCGTAGCTCCGCGTCGGGCCCGGCGTCGGAGATGACGATCTCGGTCGGACCGGTCACGTCGACGGGGAAGCCTTCGTCGACGAGACGGTCGGCCGTCGTCTCGACGATGGTGACGGTGACGTCACCGCGGGTCTCGACGACCGGCTCGGCCGGCGGCTCGGTCGTGGTGGTGCTCGAGGTCGTGCTCGTCGCGTCGACGGTCGTCGGTTCGGTCGTCGTGGGTGCGACGGTGGTCGTCGGCGCGACCGTCGTCGACGGGGCAAGGGTCGTCGTGACGTTGACGGGTGCCGTCGTCGTGGTCACCGGAACGGTCGTCGTCGGCGCGACCGTGGTCGTGGTGACCGTCGGGACGGTGGTCGCCGGCACCGTCGTGGGCGGCACCGTCGTGGGCGGAACGGTCGTCGTCGTGGTCGTGGTCGTCGTCGTGGTCGTCGTCGGCGGCGCCACACCGCTGATGTCCTCGGTCACGGTCGGTGCCGCCGACCACAGGCCGCCTCCGGTCTGGTCGGCGATCACGGTGCACGTTCCGGTCCCCGTCATCGTCACCGTCGTGCCGCTGATGGAACACGGACCGGTCACGGTGTACGTCACCGTGAGTCCGCTGGTGGCCGAGCCGAACACGGCGGACGACTGGCCGACCTCGATCGAGATCGGGACGGCGAGCGAGATCGTCTGCGGACTCGCGACGAGGTCGACGTCGACACTGGCGACGGCCGGGAGCCAGTCACCATCGCCGGCCTGGACGGCGTCGACCGTGCAGGTCCCGAGACCGGATGGTGTCACGGTCGGCGGGGGCCCGCTGCAGTCGCCCGACACCGTGAGCGTCACCGGGAGGCCCGACGTCGCCGTCGCCGTGGCCATGAAGTCGCCGGCCTGCACCTCATGCGAGACGGGGACGAGGATCGAGATGGTCTGCGGCTGCGGTGGAGTGAGAGGGTCGCTGCCGTTCGCCCCCTCGGTGCCGTCGTCGACGCCCTCGACGTCGGTGTGGAACAGCAGCGGATCGGTGCCGTGAATGCCCGTCTCGTCGACGTCGGTCAGTGTGTCGCCGTCGTCGTCGGGATCGCACGCGTCGCCGAAGGTGTCGAAGTCGGTGTCGACCTGAGCCGGGTTCGGCACTGCCGGGCAGTTGTCGGTGGCGTCCGGCACGCCGTCGGCGTCACCGTCGGCCGGAGCGCCCTCGAGGATCGCGACGCCCATCGAGTTCATCACGTTCACCGGCCCGAGGTTCGAGCAGCTCGGGAAGTCGCCGAACCCGTCACCCGGACACCACAGGTTCTGACCGCTGACCGCGACGGCGAGATCGAGGACGAGGTCACCGTCGAGGTCGGCGATCTCGACGTCCCACGCGTTGACGTTCAGCCCCGAGATGTCGGAGCAGGTGAAGCCACGGAATCCATCGTGCAGGCAGACCCGGCCCGGCGCTCCGTAGCGCGTGGTCACGATGTCCTTCCACGTGTCACCGTCGACGTCGGCCACCGCGACGCCCGTCGTGTCGCCACCGATCTCGTACCAGTCGCAGAGGAAGGAACCGGGCACGTCGCCCCAGCAGACGAGGTCGTCGCTGGTCCGGCTCGTGAACACGAGGTCGTCGATGAAGTCGTCGTCCACGTCGGCGACGACCACGTCGCGGGTCTCCTGGGTGACGCTGTCGATGGTCGAGCAGGTGAACGTCGCCGACCCGTCGTTGAGGCAGAGGTGCGGCCCTGCGCTGGAGGCCATCGCAAGGTCGATGTCGGTGTCACCGTCGGCGTCGAGCGGAACCAGTGCGGTCGCGCCGTTCGGGCCGGTGAACGTCGAGCAGGTGAACCCGCCGACGCCGTCGCCGAGGCAGAGGTCGACCTGGGTGTTGACCTCGACCGGGCTGATCAGGTCGGCGACGAGGTCGCCATTGAAGTCTGCGACCGCCACGCCGTTGTGGCGCGCCCAGGTTCCGTATCCGTTGCACGTCCAGCCGCCCGCGCCATCGTCGAGGCACACGTTGATCCGGCCGTTCTGGTTGCCGACCACGATGTCGAGCCGGCCGTCGAGATCAACGTCGACCGCTCGCACGCCGGCGGTCCCGTCCGGGGACGAGTCGGTGATCGGGATCGTCGAACAGCTGAGCGACGCCGGGTTCGTGAAGTCACAGATCTGCGGACCGGTGGCGCCGACCGCCCATGCGGTCGTGACGACCCGGAGCGGGCCGGAGCTGGACGTTGCGGGGGTGTTCTGGCGGATCAGCGGACCCAGCGCCGCCAGCATGACGGCGATCAGGAAGAAGGCACCCGCTCGCGCGATCCGCCTGCGCGCACGGTCCGGCCGACGGCGGGTCGTTGAACGCGGACGACGGAACCCGGCGGCGGACATGGAGACGTGATCGGCGCACCGATCACCTCTCTCAAGACCTCGTCTCTCAAGACCTCCTCAGGTCAGGAAGGGAGGAAAGCCGGGTCGTCCTCGTGATGCCGTCGGACCGGATCAGCCCTCGGTGGCGGCGACCGGAAGCGCCGTCGGAGCGCACCCGCAGCACCCGCAGCCACCACCGTGTCCGTCGTTGCCGTCGCCGCCATCACCACCGCCGTGGTCGCCGTGGGACACGAGTACCTCGAGCTCTTCGTCCTCGTTGCGCAGGTTCGAGACGCACGGCTGCGCCGCACCCACCTCGTAGAGGCCGGCGAGGTCTCCGGGTCCGAAGCCGTTGAGCGACGGATCGTAGATCGGCTGCATCAGCTCACCGGAGGTCCCGTTCGGCACGTGGCCGAGACCCATGAGGTGCGCCAACTCGTGCATCCACACGAGGTCGCGACGGATGCCCCGCGCCGGGGTGGCGTCGATGGTGACGGTGCCGGCACTGATGCGCCCGCTGAGCGGACTGAACCACGTGCGGGCGAAGCCGATGGTGCCGCCGTTGAACGTGGGCGACACGTCGTTGTCGGAGAACG
>JBCCTP010000012.1:0-23349 GCA_039198505.1 Actinomycetota bacterium
CCGAAGTCGACCGCCAGGAGGTGCGCAACGCCATCGACCAGGCGCAACGCGAGATCGCCAACCGCTACGACTTCAAGAACACGAACTCCACCATCGACCAGAACGAACTCGTCATCACGCTCACCACGGTGAGCGAGGACCGACTCAACGCACTCCGCACGGTCGTCGAGGAGAAGCTGGTGAAGCGCGGCGTGTCGCTCCGCGGTGTCGATTATGGCGACGTCCAGGAGGCCACCCAGAACACGGTTCGGCAGGTCATGACCATTGCCGTCGGCATCTCGTCCGACAAGGCGAAGCAGATCAACAAGTTGATCAAGGAGAAGGCGCCCAAGGGTGTGTCGAGTCAGACCCAGGGCGAGTCGATCCGGGTCAACTCGAAGAAGCGCGACGCGCTCCAGGAGACCATCGCGCTGCTCAAGGCCGAGGACATCGGGATCCCCCTCCAGTTCGAGAACTTCCGCGACTGACCGCCCGCCATCGTTCCGTCGACCGCGGGGCTCGACGGAACACGTCGCGGCCGTTCGACTCCGTGGTCAGGAGTCGTCGGCGACCGGGGTGGGCGCGTCGAGGACGGCGGCGATTTCGGCGTCGATCAACGCAGCGAGTTCCGCCGGGTTGGTCCCCGAGGGCAGGGCCGCCGCACGATCGGCGACACCTGCGGCGTTCACCCGCTCGAGCGCTTCGGCGACGTCGAGCTGAGCCGTGGCGCCGCTCGCATCGACCATCGTGATCGTCGCCAACTCGGTCGCCCGGTAGGCGATCAGCTGACGGGCGAGACCGAACGACGCCTGCGACTCGAACGCCGAGCCCGGGTCGCACGTCCGCAGCTGCGGTGTGCCATCGGGCAGGAAGCTCAGCGAGGCGGAGAGCGCCGGGGCGGCTCCCGACACCCACCGGGTCAAGCCATCGGCGAGCACTGCGGTCGCATCCGGAGTCGAGGTGCCGAACGTCGCGAGCCAGCACCGCGTCCCGGAGTTCGTGACGGGCACCACCGACGCCGACACCACCGCGTCGGTCATGCGATCGGCGGTCGCGGGATCGGTGTGGGCAGCGAACGACATGAACCAGACCGCCGGATCGAGCTCGAAGCGGGCGCCGGCGACCGCGTCACCCTCAGCGGGCACCGCGTCGGATGCGTCGGCGTACGGGGTCTGGAAGACCGGTCCCGGACCACCGGTTCCGATCCCGGCGAGAGGATCGTCGACCGAGCGGGCCGTCGCGTCGGACGGCACCGCGTCTCCTGACGATGAGGTCGCCGCCGTGATCGGTGCGCCGGTCGCATCGAAGGCGGGCTGCGCCACGACATCGAAATTCGTGGCCGACGCAGGCAAGAGCTCGGCGAACACGATGGGAGCGGTGAGCCGGTAGTCGAGCACCGCCGGCAGGAACGCCAGCGACGCCTCAGGCGGGGTCGAGACCAGCCCACCGTAGATCGATGCCGACTGGACGACGGCGGCGCGGGCTCGCACGTGTGCGTCGACCAACGCACGGTCGTCGAGCGACCGGTCGGCATGATCCGCCGACCAACCGAACTGCTGGTCGAGCGACGCCTCGACCGCCGCCCGCGTGATCAGCGCGTCGCGTTCGAACGGACTCGACGCGTCGTCGACGTAGATCTGGCCGTCGACGTGGGAGTAGAGCGCAGGGGAACGTCCGTCGATCAAGGTGTTGACGGCGTCCCCGTCGACCGAGCCACCGGCCAGTCCGAACGCCCGCCAGAGTGGGAGGTCGAACTCCCATTCGCCGAGCAACTGTCGCTCGACGCGGGGGCGGTACTCGCCCGTCGGCTCGACGGTCACGGTGAACGGGTCGACGTACTCCACGGCGCGCGCCGAGGCGACGGCGTCGGCGTAGGACTTCGCCGAGTCGTCCCAGTCGTCCGGGAACAGCAGGTCGCGACCGAAGACGATGCCGCCGACGATCAGCGCGACCAGGATGACGAGACTGAACAGCAGTCCGAAGCCGCTGCTCGAGCGGCGCGTTCGCACGGCGCGAACCGGCGCGACCGTGGCGTTCGCCGCGAGCAACGCTCGCTGCGCGGCCTCCTGTCGTGCTGCGGCCGCCGCACTCTGGTCGGGCACCTGATGGGCCACGGTGAGGACCGGTTGGATCGGCTGGGATGCGGGGACGGCGGACTGCGGCTGTGGGGTGGCAGGACGCGCCGACGAAGCGCCGACGGCCGTCGTGGCCGAGGCAGCGTCGGGTTGGGGCGCATCGGGTTCGACCGGCTCGACCGGCTCGAGCGGTTCGACGGACACCGCGGTCTCCGCTGCGGGAGGCAGCGTGGTCTCATCGGACGGTGGCTCGACCACTCCGATCACGGGGATCGACGACACCTCCGCCGTCGGGGCAGTCGACGCGACCGGGGACTCGCTCACCTCCGAGATCGGCTCGGCGACGGGCGTCGGATCGCTGGTCGCAACGATGGGATCGAGGGGTTCGATCAGGGTCTGGGCGAGGACGTCCTCGTCGTCGAGGGGGAACTCGTCTCCCGACGCAGTGGCGCGGCTCCGCCGCACGCGCGACTCGTCGTCGAGGTCGTGGCCGTCGAGGCTGAGCGTGAACATCGATCCGGCGCGGCGGTCCGGCGAGCCGGTCCGGCGGTCATCATCCGATCGCCGGTCCTCCTCTCGGCGCTCGAGCGAGCCGTCGGGAGGCCCGTCCGACGCGACGGTTCGGCGATCGTCGCCGGATCGACGCTGCTTCTCACGGCGATCGGTGCCGAGGGTGATCGAGAACGCGATGGCACCGTCGCCGGTCTCGTCCGCCTCGTTGACAGGCGGCGTGGAACCCTCGCCGTCCAACACGCCCATACCCCGATGATCGGCATCGCCTGAGGCGATCTTGAGATCGAACCGGATCGGGATGCGGCGTGACGGTCCGGGTCTGACCCCCGGCGTGATGTCAGTCGTCGCCGGCCGAGGCGGAGGCCTTCGCCTGGAGTTCGTCGACGATCGATGCGTCGGCGAGGGTGGTGGTGTCGCCGATATTGCGGCCCTCGGCGACGTCGCGGAGCAGGCGCCGCATGATCTTTCCCGACCGGGTCTTCGGCAGGTCGGGGGTGATGAAGATCCGCTTCGGCTTCGCGATCGCTCCGATCTCGGAGGCGACGTGGTTCCGCAGCACGGTCTCGTCGACGTCGTCGGCGCCGCCCCGGAGGATGACGTACGCGAACACGGCTTGACCTGTGGTGGCGTCGGTCGCCCCGACCACCGCCGCTTCGGCGACCGACGGGTGCGACACGAGGGCCGACTCGACCTCGGTGGTGGAGATGCGGTGACCCGACACGTTCATCACGTCGTCGACGCGGCCGAGCAGCCAGAGATAGCCGTCGTCGTCGAGCTTGGCTCCGTCGCCGGCGAAGTACCGATCGCCGAAACGGTCCCAATACGTCTCCTGGTACCGCTTCGGGTCGCCCCAGATGCCGCGCAGCATCCCCGGCCACGGACGCGTCAGCGTGAGGTAGCCGCCCCCGACCTCGACCACGTTCTTGTCGTCGTCGACCACCTCGGCCGACACGCCGGGCAGCGGGAACGTGGCCGATCCGGGCTTGGTGGTGGTCGCTCCGGGGAGCGGCGAGATCATCATCCCGCCGGTCTCGGTCTGCCACCACGTGTCGACGATGGGACAGCGGCCGCCGCCGATGTGCTCGTGGTACCACATCCACGCCTCGGGGTTGATCGGCTCACCGACCGTTCCCAGCACCCGCAGAGACGACAGGTCGTGCTGGGCCGGCTCGTCGGCACCCCACTTCATGAACGTCCGGATCGCCGTCGGCGCCGTGTAGAAGATCGTGACGCCGTACTTGGCGACGATCTCCCAGAACCGGTCGTTACCGGGATGGTTGGGCACGCCCTCGTACATCACCTGCGTGCACCCGTTCGACATCGGCCCGTAGACGATGTAGCTGTGCCCGGTGATCCAGCCGACGTCGGCGGTGCACCAGTACACGTCGGTCTCGGGCTTCAGGTCGAACACGTACTTGTGCGTGTACGTCGTGTGGGTGAGGTAGCCACCGGTGGTGTGCATGATGCCCTTGGGCTTGCCCGAGGTTCCGGAGGTGTAGAGCAGGAACAGCAGGTCCTCGGAGTCCATCGGCTCGGCCGGGCATTCGACCGACGCGCCGTCCATCAGATCGTGGTACCAGTGGTCGCGCCCGTCGACCATCTCGACGTCGTTGCCGCCGCGCTTCACCACGACGACGTTCTCGATCGTCGACGTGTCTGCGAGCGCCTCGTCGGCCGCCGGCTTGAGGGGGAACACCTCCCCGCGGCGGTATCCGCCGTCGGCGGTGATGAGCACCTTCGCCTCGGCGTCGTTGATGCGGTCGGCGAGCGACTGTGAGGAGAAGCCGCCGAACACGACCGAGTGGGGCGCACCGATGCGCGCGCAGGCGAGCATCGCGACCGCCGCCTCGGGGATCATCGGGAGGTAGATGTTGATGCGGTCGCCCTTCTCGACGCCGAGCGCCTTCAGTGCGTTGGCGAACTGGGAGACTTCGTCGAGCATCTCGGCGTACGTGATGGTCCGGGAGTCGCCCGGCTCGCCCTCCCAGTGGATGGCGACCTTGTCTCCGTTGCCGGCCGCGACGTGCCGGTCGAGGCAGTTCGCCGACACGTTGAGCTGACCACCGACGAACCACTTGGCGTACGGGAGCTGCCAGTCGAGGATCTGGTCCCACTCACGGTCCCACGTGACGAGTTCGGACGCCTGGCGGGCCCAGAACGACTCGTCGTCCTCGTTTGCCTCGTCGTAGAGATGGGTGCCGACGACGAGCGCACCGTCCTTGAACGACTCGGCCGGCGGGAAGGTCCGGTTCTCGGCGGCGAGCGCCTCGATCGACTGCTGGTTCCCCTCGTTGCTCATGCCCGCGACAGTACGTCAGCGTCGGGAGCCGCCCGACCCCGAGGCGAGTCGCCCGGTGCCAGGCGCAAGGGTCACGTCACGATGCGCCAGGTGGCGTCGGCGCGATCGACGACGTCTCCGTCGACGGTCAGGCTCACGTCGGAGTCGCGACCCGTCGCGGCGTCGACGAGTCGCGCCGGGGCGGGCCGACCGAGCACGTGGCGTTCCCTCCACCGGGTCAGCGCCCCCAGCGTGGTCGTCAGCTCATCCCCGGCAGCCGTCATCACGTACTCCGAGCGGCGGCGCTCGCCCGCGGCCTGGTACTCGCGCCGCTCGATCACACCCAGTTCTCGCAGACGTCGGAGTCGGTCGGACAGGACCGAACGGGAGATCCCGAGATCGGCCTGCATGTCGTCGAATCGGGTCACCCCGTACATCACTTCTCGGATCACGAGCAGCGCCCAGCGATCACCCAACGCCTCGGCGGCGGCCGCCAACGGACAGTCCTCCCGGGGCACCGGTGCGACCGTCCGGCGAGCCACTCCCCGATTCGCCCCTTGCTCGCGGTCTCCCACAGCGCGAGCGTATCTGGGTTCTCATCTCGAACTCAGGGACAGGAGCCCACATGGACCCACTCGACGACTTCGACCGACGCACCGTGATGCACGACGACCGGACGTTCGCCGTGTACGTCGCCGGCGACGGTCCGGCGGTGCTCGTGCTGCCCGAGATGCCGGGCATCACCCCCGACGTCGCGCGCTTCGCCCGCTGGGTACGCGACGCCGGGCTCAGCGCGTGGATCCCGAGCCTCTTCGGCGTCGACGGTGCCGACCCGTCGATGGAACGGACCATCGAATCGATGGGCTCGCCGTGCGTGCGACGCGAGTTCGAGGCGTTCGCCACCGGAGCCGGGAGCCCGATGGTCAGTTGGCTCCGCCACCTCGCCGGCGTCGCCCACGCCGAGTGCGGCGGACCGGGGATCGGCGTGATCGGCATGTGCTTCACCGGCAACTTCGCGCTGGCGATGGCGATCGACCCGACCGTGCTCGCTCCCGTGATGTCGCAACCGTCGCTCCCTCTCGACGACCCCGCCGGCACGTTCATCGCCGACGACGACCTCGTCGCGATCCGAGCGCGGCTGGATCGTGACGACGTCGAGGTCAGGGCGTATCGATTCGAGGGCGACACGTACTGCCAGGCGGCGCGCTTCGATGCGCTGTCGTCGGCACTCGGCGACCGCTTCCGCCCGACCGTCCTCCCGGACGATGCCGCCGGAGAGGTCGGCTGGGTCGGCGTCCCCCACAGCGTCGTGACGACCAGCCTGGTGGACGAACACGGCGAGCTCACCGCCGCCGTTCGGGACGAGATCATCGAGTTCTTCGCGACGTCGCTGGGGATCCCGGCGATCTGACCACGAGGGGTACATCTCGATTCGAGGAGTCTTCCGACCTCCCCGTCACGCGGAGACCTCGCTCCCCGATCACTCGGGTGAGCGGCCACTCCCCGGTCGCCGAGATGGAAGGAACCCCTCTCATGACCCCGAACTCGGAATCTGCTCCTCGACGGCGCGTGCCCCTCGCCCTGGCGGTCACCGCGACCGCTCTCACGTCGATCGCGCTCGTGACCAGCCCGAGCCGTGCGTCCGGACCCGAGATCTCCGGCTTCGAGGTGATCGACCCGATTCGTGACGTGTCGCTCGGCGAACTCGTCGACGGCTCGTACGTCGATCGGGTCCCGAGCGACGAGGTGCTGAACATCCGTGCGGTGGCGAGCGGTGAGGTCGGGAGTGTCGCCTTCCGGCTCGACGGCGAGACGTACCGGGTGGAGAACGTCGAGCCCTATGCGCTCGCCGGCGACCGGGACGGTGACTACTCGACTCGCTGGAGTCCGGAGCCGGGCACGTACGCGATCACCGCCGAAGCGTTCGCCGGCCCCCGAGCGACGGGAGATCTCCTCGACACGGCCACCGTCGAGTTCACGGTCGGGGACGGGCCCGCACCGACCCAGCCACCCGCCGGCGAGCCACCCGAGGGCGAACCGTCCACGGACGGACCACCGCCGACCGACACCGCGCCCGGGGAGCCGCCGACGACCGACTCCGGGGACGACCACGACCACGATGCCGATGCGGGACACGGCGACGACGACGGCCATGGCGATGACGACAGTCACGGCGACCACGACGGCCACGACGGCCACGACCATGGCACGGACGGACCGACGCACGAGAGTGCGGCGTGGTCGGACCCCGCCACCTGGCCCGACGGCGCCGTCCCGGTCGCCGGTGAGGACGTCACGGTCCCGGCCGACGCCACGATCTTCCTCGACGAGTCGACCGCCTCACTCGGCGACGTGGTGGTCCATGGCCGTCTCGTCTTCGGCGACACCGACGCGACTCTCACGGCGGCGAACGTGGTCGTGGCGGGCGAGCTCCGCGCCGGCACCCCAGAGCGTCCGCACGCGGCCGAAGCGCGGATCGTCCTGACCGGGCACTCGAGCGACCCCGACCTCGATCTCACGGCGCTGGCCCACGGCGGACATCACGACCACGACGACCACCCGGACCACGGCGACCACGCCGACCAGCACGGGACGGTGCACAACAAGGCGCTGGTCGTGACCACCGGCGGATCGCTCGAACTCCACGGCTCCCCGGTCACCAGCTGGACCCAGGTCGACGCCACGATCGACGCCGGGCAGTCGACGCTCGACCTCGCGGAGCCGCCGACCGGGTGGCACGTCGGCGACCGCATCGTGGTCGCGCCCACCGACTTCTTCGTGTTCGAGACCGAGGAGCGCACGATCACGGCGATCGACGGAGCCCGCGTGACCGTCGACGAGCCGTTCGAACACCTGCACTTCGGCGAGATCCAGGACGTCGAGGGCCGTGCTCTCGACATGCGCGCCGAGGTCGCCAACCTGTCGCGCAACATCACGATCACCGGAACCGACGAGGGCGAGAGCCGGATGCTGTTCCCTCGCCGCGACCCCGACAACTACTCGCGGGTCGGGTACGGCGGTCACGTCGTCGTCCTCCCCGGCGCCACCGCCCGGATCTCCGGTGTCGAGTTCGCCGAGCTCGGGCTGTCCGGACACCTCGGCGGCTACCCCCTCCACTTCCACCACACCGGCGACGCGTCGGCCTCGTACGTCCGCGACTCCGCGATCCACCACTCGTTCCAGCGCGGACTGGTCGTGCACCGGACCGACAACCTGCGGATCGAGCGCAACGTCGTGTTCGACACGATGAGCCACAGCTTCTTCATCGAGGACGGCGTCGAAGTCGGCAACCAGTTCATCGACAACCTGGCGATGCTGCCTCGGGAGACGACGAACGACCTCCGGATCGACAACCCGAACCGGACGTCGCGCGGCGAGGAGCGGCCGTCGGGCTTCTGGATCACGAACCCGTCGAACGCATTCGTCGGGAACCACGCCGTGGCGATCCCGCAGGGCCAGGGATTCTGGTTCGTCGAACCCGACAACGCCTCCCGCACCGGTCTCAAGAAGAACGCTCCGGAGCATCGCCTCCCGCTGCTGAAGTTCTCCGACAACACGGCTCACACCGTGATGTTCGAGGTCGGGTCAGCGGGCAACCTCGGCTACCGGTTCGACTGGACCGGCAACGCCCTCGACCTCGGTGCGGAGGTCTGGACGCAGGACGCCAACGCTTCCATCGAGCGGTTCACCGCCTGGAAGATCGGCAACCATGCGATCCACATCGCACCGAACCGGACGATCGAGATCATCGAGCCGACCATCGCCGAGGCCCGGGTCATGATTCACTCGGATCGTCGCGGGATCCGGCAGTACGAGCAGCCGCTCCCGGTCCTCGATGCCGTGCTCTTGACCACGACCGACAACACCGCTCCCGGTCGCACCAACGTCGACATCACGCCGAAGAAGTTCCGCCGCATGCTCATCGCCGAACCCGCCCGTCCCGTGGTCTTCGACGGGCTGATGGTCGTCGGCGACATCCAGCTCCAGGACTCGAAGCGGGACGAACACGCCGGCATGGTCGTGCGGGACTGAGACCCGGAGCCGAGTTGGACGAATCCGACGCGGGAACCCGATGGCGACCTCCGTTCGCACCACTGCGAGCGGGGGTCGCCGTCCCGCGTGCGAGGGGCCCGCGTGGCTGATCGATCCGCAAAGCGCTCGGCAGTGCGGGGTCGTCTGCGGCGACTCGGTCGCGCCGACGTGCTCGACGCCGCCCGGGCGGGCGACCCCCGCGCATGGCGGCGGCTCGTCGACGATCTCGGTGGAGACATCATCGGGTACGCGCGGTCGCGCGGGATCCCCGATGCCGAGGATCTCGCCGGCGACGTGTTCGAGGTGCTCGCTCGACGAATCGGATCGTTCCAAGGCGACCAGCGGGCGTTCCGATCGTTCGCATTCACCGTGGCGCACCACCGCATCGCCGACCACTTCCGATCTGCGTCGCAGCAGCGGGATCGACCGCCGGCGCCGTACCTGGCGGCGGCGGAGTCGGCGAAGGGCGAGCACGAAGCCGAGACGGTCGGTGCACTCGACGCACTCGCGACGATCGTCCAACTCCCGCCCGACCAGCGCGACTCGATGCTGCTCCACGTGTTCGGGCAGCTCGACCTGGTCGAGGTCGCGCAGGTTCTCGGCAAGGAGCCCGATGCGGTCCGGCAACTCCAGCGGCGGGCGCGTCGCCGACTTCGCACAGAGACGACGGGGAGGGTGACACCGTGAGATCGATCGACGACACAGGTCCCGACGTGCCCGACGAGCCGATCGGCGATGCCGAACTCGCCCGGATCACCGACGGCATCCGGCGCGCCGTCGGGACCGATCTCGACGATGTCGACGCACGCCGTCTCGTCCAGAGCGCGATCGCCACCACTCCCGACTGGGCGTCAGGCGCCACACTGCGACGACGCCGTGTCCGACGGGCCGCCCGATCGGCCGGCGGGCTCGCCCTGCTCGTCACGTTCTCGGTCGGAGCGACGGCGGCCGGACTCCTCCCCGACTCCATCGCCGGGCCGATCGACCGGATCGGCGAAACCGTCGGCGTGGACGTCGTCCGGGACGACGAAGCGAGGACCGGCACCACGTTCACCCCGGTCACCACCATCGGCGACACGGACGACTCCGACGGCAGCGGCTCCACCGATCGCACCGACCTCGCTCCAGGCGACCCGTCCGGTCCCGCCTCGTCGAGCGCGATCGATGGCACGGCGGGACCGGATCCGATCGAGGCGAGCGACCCCGGGGCCGATCCGAGGTCGACCGACGCCGTCATCGAGGCCTCGACATCCGCGCCGGAGGACGAGTCGGCGCAACCACCTCCTGCGACCACGCCGACCAACCCCCCGCCCACCACGGCGCCCACCTCCACGACGACGACCCCGACCACGACGACCACCACGTCCACCACGACCACCACGACGTCGCCACCAACGACCGCCGCCGTCGTGGTCGAGTTCCCGGACTACGACTCGACGTCCACCGACGAACCGGTCGTCCTGCCCCACGATCCGCGGATCGAGCTCGCCTCGGGCACCATCACGGCGACGATCCAGCCCGACCGACTCCTCAACCGCCGGTACGGGATCTTCTCGAAGTCCGCCGACCCGAGCGCCGACGGTGATCTGTCGGTCTTCGTCGGAAAGACGGGTCGGGTCGCGGTTCGCTGGCGCAGCGGCGACGAGCTGCACCAGATCGAGTCATGGCCGATCGCGGTCGACGAGCCGTCGGAGATCGAGGTGGACTTCGGCGCGACCGGCGTGGCGCTCCGGGTGGACGGTCGACTCGTCGGTCGGTCCTACGAACCGGCCTCACTCGTCGGCAACGACGTGCCGACGGTCATCGCCGGACTCGACTGGGAATCCGACGCCGGTGACGTGACGAACGCATTCGACGGCACGATCACCGATCTGCGCCTCACCGCGAGCGAACCGGCGGGCTCGACGTCGTTGCCCGACTTCGACTCGGAGTTCGACGATCCGAAGATCGTCGGAGCGACCGCCGACCACGAGATCGCGTCAGGTCGACTCGGGTTCACGGTCAGCCACAGCGTGCGATCCGGACGACGAGGGGGCATCATCTCGAAAGACGCCGAGGGGAACGGCGACGGAGGACACCTCAGCGTGTACATCGACGGCAGCGGTCGTCTCGTCGCACGACTCGACTCGGCGGACGACGACCACTCGGTCACCTCGGACGTGCTCGACCGCAACCGGTCGTACGACGTGGTGCTCGAATTCGGCCCGGGCGGGATGAAACTGACCGTCGACGGCGTCGAGGTCGACACCGACCCGCACACCGGGAGCACGCTCGGGAACACCGAGACGCTGATCGTGGGCGCCCTCGGCTGGTCCTCGGCTCCGGGCGGCGACGACGTGACGAACACCTTCTCGGGCTCGATCACCGACGTGCGGTTCGGCCCGTCCTGATCAGCGAAATCGGTTCGTCGGCGAACTCGACCGGAACGCGAAACGGCCGGTGGCCCGCTGCATCGCGCAACGGGCCACCGGCCGCCTGGAGGAGGAGGTGTCTCCCGAGGGATCAGGCGTCGGACGGAACGGGCTCGCGCTCGACGTCGTCCTGCGACTCGGGCAGCGCGCCCGGCTCGACGTAGCCGTCCTCACGAGACTTGGCGAGTGCGATGGCGAGCACCAGCAGGCCGAACAGCGGCTTCGCCAACACGTCGGCGATCGAGTAGCCGACCTGGCGGATGACCTCGGCGTTCGCCTCGTCGTCGATGAGCGACGGAGCCATGTAGGCGAGCGGGTACACACCCCACGTGGCGAGGATGATGTACCGCAGGCCGTCGACCAGCTTGGTGACGGCACCGCTCTGGCGATCGAGCGAGCGACCGAGCTCCACGAACAGCACGTACAGGATGTAGATGAACGGGATCGTCGACAGCACGCCCCACACGGTGCGGGAGGTGGCGTCGGGGTCCGCGATCTCACCCGGGTAGCCGAGCACGATCATCGCAACGGCGGCGATCGTCAGGCGGATCAGCAGGCTGCGGGTCTTGCCCTTCGACAGCTTGAGCACGACCACGAGCTCCGCGAGGAGCAGAGGAACGGTCAGCAGCCAGTCGACGTAGCGGTAGCCCTCGTTGAACGGCAGGCCGTCCTGGATGTACTCGCCACCGACGAAGCTGAACGCGTCGCTCCACGACTCGAAGATGCGTACGTAGTGGTAGAAGGCGATGCCGACGACGAGCGTCGACAGCGTCAGCGCCATGCGGTGCTGCGGTGCCACGCGCTTGCGCGCCAGCAGGAAGAACACGAACGCGGCGCCCATGCTGGCGATCGCGAACGAGAAGGAGTTGTACACGAGGTTGTATTGACCCTCGCTCAAGGTGAGATCCATCGGTCTCTCTTTCTGAAGTGCGGCGGAGCGGGCCATCCAGGTCGGTGACCCGGCTCCAGTTTTTACATGCGTTATCATCATTAAACATGCTTCAGTCTGAAATTCCACAATCGAACTACCATGAGTGACGTGGTCGACGATGCGGCACGTCCCCGCGACGCACTCGACCTGCGGGACGCCGCCTCCGAACTCGACGTCCACTACCAGACGATCTACCGATGGGTCCGGAGCGGGCGGCTTCCGGCAAGCCTCGTCAGCGGCAAGTACCTCGTCGATCGCTCGGCGCTCGAGGCCGTGCGTTCCCAGCGGGAGACACCCGACCCACCGCGACCACCTGCGTCCGACACACTCGACCGGCACGCCGATGCGATGCACGCTGCGCTCGTCGGCGGCGACGAGACGACGGCCCGGCGACTCGCCCGTGAGTTGAGCGCTCGCGGCACCTCGGTGGTCGATCTCATCGAGACGGTGCTCGTCCCACCGCTCCGACGAATCGGGCAGGACTGGCACGACGGCCACCTGACGATCTGGGTGGAACATCGCGCCTCGGCGATGGTCGGGCGGATCCTCGCCGACCTGGGGGTCAGCACCCGTGGTCGGCCGCGCGGCACGGCGATGGTGGCGGCCGTCTCGGGGGATCGGCACTCACTCCCGACATCGATGGCGGCCGCGGCGCTGCGCGACGCCAACTGGCGCGTCCACCACCTCGGCGCCGACATGCCCCCCGACGAGCTCGTTCGGTTCTGCGACGAACACGACGTCGACGTGGCGGTCATCTCGTCGACGAATCCTGACACCGCCGAGTCCGCCCGGGTCGCCGCACACGATCTCGAGGAGGCCGGCACACCGACCATCCTCGGTCGGCCCGGAGCCTCGCTCCGCGATCTGCTCGACGAGGCGATCGCCCGCCGCGACGGCTGAACCGCGCCGCCGCGAAACCCCCGAACCTCGGCGTCGACGTCCGGCGTAGCGTCGGCGGATGGAGCAGTGGTGGTCACCGGCACTCCAGGAGGTGTTCGGGGGCCGGCGCGTCATCATCGCCGGAGCCGTGCCGCAGGCGTGGAACGAACACGTCGATCACCTGACCGAGGCAGGAGCGTCCGAGATCCTGGTCGTCGCGACCGGGGGCGAGGGCATCGGACCGGCACCCGACGTTCCGACGATCGTCGTCGAGCCACCGGAGGGCCTGTCGATGATGGAACGGCTCCGCTTCGACGTCGGCACGCTCGGCGATCCGCCCGACGAGGTCCGCGCTCGGCTCGACGAGTTCGACCCCGATCGGTCCGCCGTGGTGTGCGGCGGCTTCCTCAACGAGGCGGCCCACCTCGATGGCCGTCCGCTGCTCGCGTTTCGGCGGCCGGACTGGGTCGCGCTCGAGGACAAGACGGTCGTCGACGACGTGTGGGATCGCGCCGGTGTCGACCGCCGACCCTCGGTGGTGGTCGAGCTCGAGGCCGCACCCGACGCCGCGGCGCGATTCGACGAGGGTGCGGGCACCGTGTGGGCCGCCGATGCTCGGGACGGCTACCACGGTGGCGCGACGGGAACTCGATGGGTCGTCGACGATGAAGACTCAGCCCTCGCCCTCGACGACCTCCGTCCGATGTGCGATCGGGTGCGGATCATGCCGTTCGTCGACGGCACGCCGTGTTCGATCCACGGGCTCGTCTCCGAGGACGGGATCGCAGTGCTCCGTCCGGTCGAGATGGTCACGCTGCGCCGTGACCGATCGTTGGTCTACTCCGGCGCCGGGACGCACTGGGATCCACCAGACGCGGTGCGGGAAACGATGCGACGGGCGGCACGCCGAGTGGCAACACACCTCGCGGAGTCGGTCGACTTCCGCGGTGCGTTCACGATCGACGGCGTGGTGCGCGAGGACGGGTTCTGGCCGACCGAGCTCAACCCGAGGTTCGGCGCCGGACTCAACGTCATCTCGCGGGCGACCGACGACATCCCGCTGCTCCTGCTCCACGATCTGCTCGTCGCCGGTCGCTCGATCGGACTCCCGATCGCCGAGGCCGAGTCGGCGCTCGTCGAACACGCCGACGCACATCGATCGTCGGGAACCTGGCGCGTCCTCGGCGCAGAGTCGGTTCCCTCGATCGACGATCGCCCCGCCACGTTCGACCCCTCGGCCGGCCATTGGACGTGGACCGACCACGACGGCCAGAGCGATCGCGTCGCCGACGGCCTCGTCACGGCGGGATCGACGTTCGCCCGCTGTCGATTCGACGTCGAGCGCACCCCCGTCGGACCGTCGATCGCGGCCCGTGCGGCAGCGTTCTGGCGGTTCGCAGAACCCGAGTTGGGCCTCGACCACAGCGGCGGCCCCCTCACGCCGGCGCCCGACCCGTTCGCCTGACCGACGCGCCCCAACCCCTCGAGACGGTCGAGACAACCGGTGTCTGACACCGGCTGTCTCGCGTCAGGGTTGACCGGTCTGGAGACTGACGATCGCGTCGGTCGGCGGGATGCTGAAGTTCTCGGCGACGGTGTTCCCGTCGCAGTCGAGCGCCCGGATGTCGTTCTCGATGAACGGTGCCGTGATCTGGAAGGTCTCGCCCGGCGTGAGCGGATCGCCGAAGGCGTCGCTGCCGAGGAACGAGTAGATCGTGTAGAAGTTCGTGAGGTCGGGGCTGAACCCGACGTCGCAGATCTCGACGCCGGTGTCGTTCACGAACGACAGGGCCGTCTGATCCCGGCCCACCGTGAACGTGGCGACACCCGACAGGATCGAATCGCGATCGAGATAGGCCTGGTACGCCCCCTCGCCATGCGTGTCGCCGCCCGGTGGGATGCAGTCGACGACGGTGCCGCCGCCGACGTCGACCGGGTTGCGGATGAGCTCGACACCGTTGAACTCCCACACCATCACGCCGGAGAAGGGAGCGGGCAGTTCGTACACCGCGCACAGGGTCCGGGACGGCTCGGTCGACGCCACGACGAGCGGCGCGTCGGGATCGAGAACGTCGGATGCCAGCACGTTCTGACCCGCCTCGTCGAGCAGCTGCGGGGACGACCCGATCAGGCCGAACGCAGCGATGAGGGTCTCGTCGTCGACCGGTTCGGGGCCGACGGCCCCTCCGTCGCTGAGACGGAGTTCGCCGCCACCGGGCTGGAAGAAGAACCCGTCGAGCGGACTGGCACCGCACGGGACGCCACGGGCTTCGTGTTCGACCGCGGCGAGGGGCACCGAGACGACGCCGTCGACCGGCACGTACACGTCGTTCGATCCGTCGAAGTACGGCTCGAAGTAGCCGGTCGTGGTGGGCGCGATCTCGAGCGAGCAGAGATCCTGGCCCGTGTCGTTGACGAACGTCTGCGTCGTGGGCTCGACACCGACCGTGAACGTGACGATCGGAGCCTCGGTGCCGTTCATCGCTGTGAACAACACCTGGTAGGACCCCGTCGCGAGACCGGCCGCATCGGCGAGACAGTCACCGCCCGACGGCGCGCTCAGTTCGGTGGCGGGCACCTCGCGAACCGGCTGACCGTCGAGCTCCCAGAGCACCGAGACGCTGAGCGGTGCGGGGTTGGCGAGACCGGCGCACAACTGGACCGGGTTCGGCGTCTGGGCGACGAGCACGTCGGTCGACGACCCGAGCTCGAGGAGCACCTGCTGCGTCTCGGCCTCGTCGAGGACCACGTCGAACGTGGCGAAGCGCACGGCCGCCCCGACGAGCGCGGTCGGGTCTCCCGCCTGCGTGGTCGGTGGAGCCTCGGTCGTGGTGGTCGACTCGGCCACGGTGGTCGTCGGCTCGACCGACACGAGCGGCTCCGTGGTGGGCGCGGCGGTCGGTTCGGGCTGGGTCGTCTCGGGCACCTCGGACTCGACCGTGGTCGTGGGCCCCGCGTCGGGCTCGTCGTCGTCGCCGCCCAGCACCGTGAGTCCGACGATGGCCCCGACGGCGATGACCCCGGCACCGATGGCCGACCCGATGATCACCCCGCGTTTGGTCGCGTCGCCGTCGTCACCGCCTTCGGGCGTGGTGAACGGCACCTGGCCGCTGTCGGGGTACGCACCCGGGGGAATCGCGCCGGGCGGGACGGCGCCGGGCGGGACGGCTCCGGGCGGCGGTGGCACGGCTCCGGGCGGGACGGCGCCGGCGGGGGGTGGAGGCGCACCTGGGGGTACGTACCCCTCGGGGGGCGGAGGCGCGCTGGACGGGTCGAAGGGTGGTGGAGGAGCGCCGTCGCCCGGTGGGTCCTGCACGGACCGTCACCCTAGGCGCGCCCGGCGACGCCACGTCGCGACACGGAACGCCCCCAGTCCCGCCTCGTCGAGGAGCGCCTCGGCCTCGGAGACGCGGCTCCGCATCGCCATCGCCTCCACGTCGGGACGGGCAGCTCGTTCGGTCCAGATCCGACGGCCTTCGTCGATCAGATCGTCGATCCCCGCACGCCGGAGGAAGTCGGCCTGCGTGATCACCTCGTCGGCGGTCGGGAGCTGATCGAACGGCACCTCGGTGGTGATGTCCTGCGACCCCGGTGCGCGGAGGTAGTGGTCGCCGCGTTCGTTCCCGCGATAGGTCCGCAGCCACTCGCGCCACGGTCGTGCGGCGAGTTCCGCGGTGGTCGGCGTGCCGTAGTCGATGACGAGCAACTCTCCGGTGAGACGCTCGAGCACGCCCTCGACCCAGTGGTACGCGCGGTCGATCAGCGGCGCACGCGATCCGTGCACCACCGCCGCCGGCAGCACCGACGGCGGATCGATGAACGGCGCACTCAGCCGCTCGACCCATCCACCGCCCTGCGTGGGGACCGCGAACGCCTCACGCCATCCACCATCGAACACGGCGAGGCGGAACGGCAGGTTGTCGAGCAGCTCGTTGGCGACGACGACGCCGACCAGGGGACCGTCGGGCATCTCGGCGAGCGACTCGATGCCGCCCGGATGCAACTCGCGCTGGACGTCGGAGACCTCGACCGCGACGTACCGGCCCCGCTCGAGGCAGGCCGGCCGCGCCGCCACGACCGAACGGGCGAGGGTGCCGGGCCCGGCACCCACGTCGAACACGCGGAAGTCGTCGGGCCGGTCGAGGTCGGCCCACACCGCGTCGAGGTGCCGAGCGAGGACCGCGCCGAACAGCGGGCCGACCTCGGGTGACGTGAGGAAGTCTCCGCGTCGACCGGCACGTCCGCCTCCGGCACGGACGTAGAACCCGTCGGGTCCGTACAACGCCTGATCGACGAACTCCTCGAACGGGATCGGCTGCATCGGTCGCTGTCTATCCGGCTCGTTCGTCTCTGTGGATCGAGAGATCCATATTGACGTTCGTCGATATGACGGGTACCGTTCCGACCATGAGATTGCAGCTCGCACTGAACGTCCGAGACCTCGACGAGGCCGTCGAGTTCTACTCCACCATGTTCGACGCACAGCCGGCCAAGCGTCGTCCCGGCTACGCCAACTTCGCCATCGAGCAGCCGCCGCTCAAGCTGGTGCTGTTCGAGAACGCCGAGGCCGCCGCCGGGCCGGCGGGCGCAGACGGCTCCGCCGACTTCGCCCACCTCAACCACCTCGGTGTCGAGGTCGAGACGGCCGACCAGGTGGTCGCCGCCGAATCACGCCTGACGGGCGACGGTCTCGAGACGACCGGCGTCGACGACACCGTCTGTTGCTACGCCACGAAGACCGAGACCTGGCTCACCTCGCCCGAGGGCGCACGCTGGGAGTGGTACGTGAAGACGGGCGACGCCGAGCAGCTCGAGAACGAGGTCGTCTCCGCCGGCAGCGGCCCGGTCTGCTGCGGCTGAGCCGACCGGTCGACGACGGATCGTCCCACCGATCAGCCGGCTGCCAGCGGGTGTCACACCCCGCTGGCAGCATGGCGCTCGATGGACCTCGCTCGCGCCGCCCCGACCACGGCGATCACCGCCACCGATCTCCGCCGCTCCTTCGGCGACAACGAGGCCGTCGCCGGCATCGACCTGGCGGTCGAACACGGTGAGATCTACGGCTTCCTCGGTCCGAACGGTGCCGGGAAGTCCACCACGGTGCGGATCCTCTGCACCCTCCTGTCGCCGTCGAGCGGTTCGGCGACCGTCGCCGGCTTCGACGTCGCCACCCGCGCCGCCGACATCCGCCTCCGCATCGGCGTCGCCCTGCAGGACGCATCGATCGATCCCAAGCAGACCGGCCGCGAGCTCTTGCAGATGCAGGGAATGCTCTACGGCCTGTCCGCCGCCGACATCCGGAGACGGATGGACGACGTCATCGGCTTGGTCGACATCGGCTCGGCCATCGACGATCGCGTCGAGTCGTACTCGGGGGGCATGAAGCGCCGCCTCGACCTCGCGATGTCGCTCATCCACAAGCCACAGATCCTGTTCCTCGACGAGCCCACCACCGGCCTCGACCCCGTGAGCCGCTCGGCGGTGTGGGACGAGGTGAGATCGCTGAACGCTCAGGGGATGACGATCTTCCTCACGACGCAGTACCTCGAGGAGGCCGACGAGCTGGCTGACCGGGTCGGCATCATCGCACAGGGGAAGATCGAGGCCGAGGGCGCGCCGGCCGAACTCACGCGGGCGATCGGAACCGACCTCATCATCGCCACGATCGACGGTGACGTCGAGACGGCGCGTGACGCCCTCGCCGACGCGGCGGGGATCGACGGCATCGAGGTCCGGGGCGACCAACTCGCGTTGTCGTCGAGCAACGGTTCGGCAGCGATCGCCGGTGTCGCCGTCGCCCTCGACGCGTGCGACGTTCGCGTGGCGTCGCTCACGTTGAGAACGCCGACGCTCGACGACGTCTTCCTCGACGTCACCGGGGCCACGATCTCGGCGAGTCACGAGACCGGCGTGCCGGCCGACCGACACGACGAGGGAGTGCCGTCATGACCGACATCAGCGACCTGCCCGGCAGCACCGCACCAACCCGCGCCACCGACGAACCGCTCGCCCGCCGCACCACCATCGCCCGCGACCTCGTCACGATCGGCCGCCGGGCGTGTCGGAGCGTCTTCCGTGAACCCGAGTTCTTCATCCCCGCGCTCTTCGTGCCGGTGTTCTTCTTCGTGGTCAACGTCGGCGCACTCCAGGACTTCGCCGAGGGCGCCGGGGCGATCGACGACTTCAAGGCGTTCCAGCTGCCCGTCTCGATCATCTTCGCCGTGACCGGCGTCTCGCGTGCGAGCGCTCTCGTCGTCGACATCCAGGACGGGTACTTCGACCGGCTCCTGCTCACCCCCGTCCGCCGACCGATGCTCCTGCTCGGCCTCATGGCCGCCGACCTCATGGCCGTCCTGATGCTCGCGGTTCCGGTCACTCTGCTCGGCCTGGTCCTCGGCGTGCAGTTCGAGACCGGCCTCCTCGGTCTCGTGGCGTTCCTTCTCTACGGGGCGCTGTGGGGCCTCGCGTACGCCGGCTTCCCCTACGCGATCGCACTGAAGACGGGAAACCCGGCGGCGGTCAACTCGGCATTCATCCTCTTCTTCCCGTTCGCGTTCCTCACCACGACCTTCCTCCCCCAGGAGGCGCTCACCGGATGGCTGTCGACCGTGGCGACCTACAACCCGGTCACGTACGTCCTCCAGGGTCTCCGCAGCCTGATCAGCGAGGGGTGGGTGTGGAGCGATCTCGCGGCCGGGTTGGCCGCCATCGCCGGTGTCGGGATCGTCAGTTTCGGCCTGGCGAGCGCTGCGATGCGGGGGCGGATCACGAGCGGCTGACGACGAGCGCCGAAGCTGAGTCGTCCACACTCAGATTTCCTGTTGCATTTCTTGAGTCGAGGTCTATCATCTTCTGTGCGTCGCATCATTCCCCGATGCGGCGCACCGAATCGAGACCACCTCCCCCCTTCCAGCCTCAGGAGAGCCGCAATGATCGTCATGAACCGTCCCTTCCGTGAGTTCGACAGCCTGTTCGACCAGCTCGTCGGTCGGTCCACGTCCGGCACCGCCGACGTCCACGGCGCCCCGATGGACGCCTACCGCCGAGACGGCGACGTCTGGGTCCACCTCGACCTGCCCGGCGTGGCCGGAGACAGCCTCGACGTGTCGGTCGAGCGCAACGTCCTCACCATCAGCGGCGAGCGCGACTGGCAGCGCCGCGAGGGTGACCACGTGTACCTCGCCGAGCGCCGCCGCGGCACGTTCCGGCGCCAGGTCACCCTCGGTGACGGGCTCGACGCCGATGCGGTCGAGGCCGACTACACCGACGGCGTGCTCACGCTCCGCATCCCGGTGGCCGAGAAGGCCCAGCCGCGCAAGATCACGATCGGCTCCGGTTCACTCGGCGCCGATGACGTGACCCCCGACGCGATCGACGCCGCGTCGTCCGACGCCGGCTGACACCCGTCGACGTCCTCCCCCGGCCGGCACCGGTTCACGTCAGCACATCCTGCGACTCCCGCGGGATGTGCTGTCACGGCCGGTGGCGCGCCTCACTCACGTCAGCGCATCCGGCCGGTTCGGTGGGATGCGCTGACGAAGGCGCGTCCAGAGTGCGTCTCCACGGTCGGCCACACCTCACACCCCCTCTGAGCTGGGGCTGTGAGACCTCCGGTGAGGGTTCACGGGCACGATCCCGTCGATGACCCGTGCCTCCGTGCCACCGTCCGACCGTCGAGCCAACGTCCGAGTGTTGCGATCACTCGACGACGACTGGGAACGCCTCCGGCGTCGCCCCGACGCACTCGGTCGTCCGGCCCGCTGGGTGCCCGATGCCCTCCGGGAGCATCGGGACCGTCTCGACGACCTGACCGCCCGGATCACCGACCTCGACGAACTGCGCGCGGCGAGTGACGAGCGTCCGCGACCGCACCACGGACCGACCCGACGGTCGAAGCGACCGGACGTCCCCGCAGAAGAGGTCCTTCGCTGGCTCATCCGTGCGGGGCGGCGCGACACACTCGCCGCTCGCATCGTTCTCCAGCGAGTCCTTCCCGGCGTCATCCACCGGTGTCGTCCCGACCTCCGCACGGGCCTCGACGAACGACTCGAGTCGGCAGTGGCGACCGCATGGATGTCGATTCGTACCTTCGACGACCGACGCCGCCGCGGGCCCGCGGCGGCCACGATCATCAGCGACGCCACCCGACTCGCCCGACAGGGACCCCGCTCGCGCACGATCACCGAGTTGCCACGATCGGCCCACCTGTTCGATCTCGACGTGCTGCGGCCCGCAGAGAACGACTCGGTGGTCGAACTCGCTCGCACCATCCACTCGGCCCGCTCCGCCGGCGTGCCGTCGACGCACCTCGACCTGATGTGCGAGCTCGTCGGTGACGACGGCGTCGAGATCGTCGCTCGCCGACACGGGGTCAGCGAACGCACGATCAGGACCCGACGGCGCCACGCCGTCACGGCCGTCCGGCGGGCACTCGGCGACGGGTGGTGCCCCGTCGCCGACGCGGTCGCGTGATGACGGGTCAGCAGTGACGGACGTGTCAGGGACGCTGCGAGAACGACGGCCGACGCTTCTCGAGGAAGGCCGTGAACCCCTCCTGGGCATCGTCGACCATGGCGGCCGACGCCATCAGCTCCATCGCGTAGTCGTAGGCCTTGCCCTGGTCGAGATCGACCTGGGCGTAGAAGCCGCGCTTGCCGAGCGCCTTCGAGAGCGCACTGCCCCGCGTGACGCGGAGGACGAGGTCGAGCACCGCGTCGTCGAGCTCGGCGTCGGGGACCACCCGATTGACGAGCCCCCAGTCGGCGGCCGTGGGAGCGTCGATCGCATCACCGGTCATCGCCATCTCGAGCGCCCGCTTGCGCCCGACGTTGCGGGCCACCGCGACGAGCGGAGTGTGGCAGAACAGCCCACCCTTCCCGCCGGGGATGGCGAACGACGCCGACTCGCCGGCCACGGCGAGGTCACACGTGGCGACGAGCTGGCAGCCGGCCGCCGTGGCCAGCGCGTGCACCTTGGCCACGACGGGCTGCGGGATCTGCTGCACCGCCGTCATCATCTCGGTGCACAGCTCGAAGAGGTCGCGCGCCTCGGACAGCGAGGCACCCGCCATGTCCCCGAAGTTGTGTCCGGCGGAGAAGACGGGCCCGGTGGCAGCGAGGATCACGCCGTCGGCGTCACTCCGACCCACCTCGCGCAGGGCAGCGAGCAGATCGCGCATCACGTCGACGGCCAGTGCGTTGCGCTTCTCGGGTCGATCGAGGGTGATGGTCGCCACGGTGCGGCCCTGGTGTTCCTCGGTCTCGACGCGAACGGGGGCGTTGCTCATGCGCTCAGTGTCGCGCACTGCGGTCGAGGCGTCGGCGTCGCGGATCAGGCGTCCCTCGCCGCGCGTCCGGAGAGGAAGTCGATCGATCGCTCGACCGTGGCGGCAACGAACCGCTCGAGCTTCGGTGCGGCGAGGACACGGGCGGCGGCGTCGAGTGGGAGGAGACTCGATCGGCGTCGAGCTTCGAGCGCCGCCGCCCGCGAGGTCTTCACCGCGTGGGCGTGGACGATGAACGCCGTCGTCCCGTCGAGGAGCGACGTCCGCTGGAGTGCGTCGCCGTACTCGACCACGTCGGTCGAGATCGGCGTGATCTCGTCGACCGGACCGACGCCGGTGTGCCACTCGTGACGCCCGGTCCAATTCGCCTGGAACGCACACCACATCACCATCCGCACGAGATCGCTCCGCCGCCGGTCGTCGTCGCCGACACCCTCGAGGTGGAACCGCACGGCGTTGGCGTACGTCAGGCCGTGGGTGATGTCGAGCCAGCCGAAGTCGTCGTGGAAGTCGAACTCGCCGTCGGTGTCGTAGCGCAACATGCGGATCGACACGGCGTCGACGATCACGTCGAGCAGGTGATCGAGTGACGCCCCTGCGTGGATCGCATCGACGATCGCCTGCACGGGCGCGGCTCGATCGGAGCCGAGCAGCGCGGCGCTGAGTCGACCGTCGTCGCGCCAGCCGTCGTTCCGCTCCGACGCCTCGAACGCACGGTCGGCGAGCGCATCGAGGTCGACCGCGGCGAGTGGCCGGAGGAACGGCCGCATGTAGGGCAGCGTGTCCTCCCGGGTGCCGTAGACCACTCCGGTCACGAGGTGCGGGAGGACGGTGTCGGCACGCTCCCAACCGAGCAGCTCGAGCAGCTCGAACGCCTTCTGGGTGTAGATCGCGCCGTGCCCGTAGGACAGGTGATGGTCGCTCACTGCGGCGGCGAACCATCGATGGAGCTCGGAGGCGTCGTCGCC
>JBCCTP010000013.1:0-23285 GCA_039198505.1 Actinomycetota bacterium
ATCGGCTTGTCCTCGTCGGGCATCTCCTCGTAGGCCAGCCACGTGAAGTCGGTGCCGACCGTCAGCTCCTCGCGGCCCTCGGGTGGGGCGAGGACGTAGAGGAACTCGTCGCCGCCGAGACTGACGAACTCGTCGAGCCCACCGAAGGTGATCTCGCGGATGTTCGGCGCGACGTCGGTCGTTCGAACCACGTGAGCGAGTGACGTGGTGATCCCGCTCGCGCCGGTGAGTTCGGCTTCGAGACTGGTGAGCGGTTGATCCTCGGGCGCGACGGCCCGCGCCGCCGACAGGAGTCCGAACAGGTGCATGCGGACGTCATCGATGGACGACGGGGTCTCGGCGAACGGCGAGAGGACGTCGACCTGATCGCCCGTCGCCGTGATGACGGCGCCCCCGATCCCGTCGGCGGTCACCCGAGTGAGACGGGCGTCGCCCACGTCGCGGACGTCGTGTTCGGTCGCCGCGACGTGGCGGAGGACGAACAGCACGGTGTCGTCGTGCTCCTCGTTGAGATGGTCGACGACCATGTCGAGCTCGTCGTAGAAGTCGGTGGTCACGAGTCGAGCTCCCTCACCGCGGCGGCGAGGTCGGTGGCGAATCGGGCGAGTCCCTCGGCGCCCGGGTAGCCGAGTCGGTCGAGCGTGATCACACGATCCGCCTGCACCGCCGGGATCGCCGGCCAGAGCGGCGTGGCTTCGGCTTCTTCGACGGCACTCGCCTCCTCGTCGGTCTGCAGGAGCAGCAGGTTCTCCCCTTCGAGGAGCGTGAACTGCTCGAGCGAGATCACGACACGACCGGTCCCGTCGGCGCCGTCGAGGTCGGACGGGATCAACTCGCCGCCGAGGTCGGTGATCACACCCATGAGGCGGTGATCACCGGTGGTGTACGCCCGGATGAACAGGTTGGCGAAGATCGCCAGCGTCGAGAACGATCGGCCGTCGATGTCAGGGCGCGCCGCCTCGAATGCGTCGTCGATCGCCGCGAAACGCTCGTCGAGGTCGGCCTCGAGTCCCAGCACCTCGGCGGTCGCGGTGAGACGTTCCCGCCAGTCCATCTCGGTCGTCCCGATCGCAACCGTGGGGGCGATGCCGTTGACGACGTCGTATCCACCCGGGAGGAAGTCGAACGCCGAGGGGTACGCCAGGATCACGTCGGGTTCGAGTGCGGCGACCTCCTCGACGTTGAAGTCGGGCGTGAAGATGAGCTCGACGTCCTCGACGAGTGCGGGGTCGATGCCGGGGAACTCGTCGGCGTTGTTGGAGGTCGACACGAGCGGCGTGACGCCGAGACTCAGCAGGTCGGCCAGGAGGAACTCCTCGCCGAACGCCGCGATCCGTTGAGGCTCCGCCGGGATCTCGCTGGTGCCGAACACGTGCTCGACCGTTCGCGTCCCCGACGCCTCCGGTTCGGTCTCGGGTGGTGCGTCGGTCTCGACGGGGGCCTCGGTCTCGGGTGGTGCGTCGGTCTCGACGGGGGCCTCGGTCTCAGGTGGTGCGTCGGTCTCGACCGGCGCCTGAGTCTCGGATGGTGCGTCGGTCGACGCCGTGTCGTCGTCGCTCCCACCGCACGCGGCGACGACGATCGTCGCGGCGAGAGCGATCCCGACGGCGCGGCGCGTCGGTCGCAGCGTCACGCGCCGTCCGCCGCACGAGTGCGGGAGTCCGAGGGGACCACCAGCGGGGTGCCGCTGATCGGATCCTCGATGACGATGCAGTCGAGCCCGAACACCTGGTGCACGGACTCGGCGGTGATCACGCTGCGGGGGTCGCCCGACGCGACCAGCCGGCCCTGCTTCATCATCACGATGTGATGTGCGTACCGGCACGCCAGGTTGAGATCGTGCAGCACGACGGCGATCGTGCGGCCCTCGTCACGGTTCAGGCGGTCGACGAGATCGAGCACGTCGACCTGGTGCGTGATGTCGAGAAACGTCGTCGGCTCGTCGAGCAGCAGCAGCTCGGTCTCCTGCGCCAACGCCATGGCGATCCACACCCGCTGGCGCTGACCGCCCGACAATTCGTCGACCGGACGGTCCGCGAGGTCGAGTGTGTTCGTCGACTCGAGCGCAGCGCGGACGGCCTTCTCGTCGGACGGTGACCACTGCTGGAACAGCTTCTGGTGCGGGGTGCGGCCGCGCGCCACGAGGTCGACCACGAGGATCCCCTCGGGGGCGATCGGCGACTGCGGCAGCAGGCCCAACCGACGCGCGACCTCTTTGGTGGGCAACGAGTGGATCTGTTCTCCGTCGAGGATGACCTGACCGTTGCTCGGGCGCAGCAACCGCGCCAGCGAACGGAGCAGCGTCGACTTGCCGCAGGCGTTCGGCCCCACGATGACCGTGATCTGCCCGTCGGGGACGTCGAGGTCGAGATGATCGACGACGACGTGATCGTCGTACGCGAGACGGACGCCGTCGGCGCGCAGCCTCGAGCTGTCGGGTGCGGTCACATCGGTCATCACAGGGCTCCGGTTCGGGCCTGGCGAGTGAGGAGCCAGAGCAGGTAGGGGGCGCCGATCACGGCGGTCATGATCCCGACGGGGAGTTCGGTCGGGGCGAGCAGGCGGCGGGCGGCCAGGTCGGCCACGACGGTGACCAGGGCACCGACGAAGGCGGCGGGCACGATGCAGGCGCTCGGGGAGTTGGCGAGCCGCCGGGCGATCGGTCCGGCGACGAATGCGATGAATGCCACCGGTCCGGCGGCGGCCACGCCGAGCGCCGCCAGCGACACACCCACGACGACGAGGATGAGTTTCGATCGGGCGACCGAGACGCCGAGTGCCGCCGCGGTGTCGTCTCCGAGGTCGAGTCGGTCGAGTCGGCGCTGCATGAGGATCGCGAGCGGGCCGAGGATCAACAACGCGAATCCGACGATGCGCACCTCGTCCCAGCTTCGGCCGTTGAGTGAGCCGGTGAGCCAGACTGCGGCGCGCTGGACGTCGTTGATCTCGGCACGCGTGATCATGTAGTCGATCAGTGCGGTGATGGCGAACCCCGCACCGATGCCGACGAGAACGAGGCGGTACGCCTGAACGCCGCGCTTCCAGGCGAGGAGATACACCGCGATCGCGGCGACGAGCCCGCCGAGCACGGCCCCGATCGACACCTGGGTCGACGATCCGTCGAACCAGACGATCATGGCCACGGCGCCGAGTGCGGCGCCGGAGTTGAAGCCGATGATGTCGGGTGAGCCGAGCGGGTTCCGGACGAGCGACTGGAAGATCGCTCCCGACATCCCGAACGCAGCGCCGACGCCGAGGCCGACGAGCACGCGGGGCAGGCGCAGGGTTCCGACGATGAACTCCGAGTCCTCGGTGGGATTGCCGAGAAGGGTGGCGATGACGTCGGAGATCGGGATCGGGAAGTCGCCGACGCTGATCGACCAGAGGCCGATGACGACACACAGCCCCGCCAGCACCATGCACACCACGGCGGAGCGGACGTCGATGCGCACCGAGAACCCGCGGCGCCGGATGACCTTGCCGCGCAGCGGAAGCGGCTCGGCGGTCCCGTTCCGACCGAACGACACGCCGAGCGAGTCGACGTCCTGTCCGACGCGTCCGTCGTCGTCGAGGAGGGTCACAGCTGGGCCATCCGGGTACGGCGGACGAGGAAGATGAACGCCGGACCGCCGATCGCCGCGGTCATGATGCCGACCTGGATCTCACCGGGTCGGGCGACGACGCGCCCCGCCGTGTCGCAGAACAGCAGGAACGCGGCTCCGGAGAGGGCCGAGGCCGGGATGAGCCATCGCTGATCGGGTCCGAACCATGCGCGCGCGGCGTGCGGGACGACGAGTCCGACGAACCCGATCGGGCCGGCGACGGCGACCGCACCTCCGCAGAGGAGCGTGATCGACAGCACGCTGATCGCACGCGTCACGCCGACTTTGGTGCCGAGCGAGCGTGCGGCGTCGTCACCGAGGGCGATGGCGTTGAGTTGGCGGGCGACCGCGATGGCGGCCACCAGACCCACCACGATGAACGGCAGGATCTGCAGAGCGAGGTCGTCGCCTCGACCGGCCAGCGAGCCGACCGCCCAGAATCGGAACTGGTCGAGCGTGGCCTGGTCGAGCAGCGTCACGCCGCGGGTGAACGCTCCGAGCAGCGCGGCGAGCGCCGCGCCGGCGAGTGCGAGTCGGACCGGAGTGGCCCCACCGCGACCGGCCGTCCCGAGGAGGTACACGAGCACCGAGGCGGCGGCGGCGCCGATGAAGGCGAACCAGACGAGGCCGAGCACGCTCGTGATGCCGAACCACCAGATGGCGAGCACGACTGCGAACGCTGCTCCAGCGTTGACACCGAGCAGTCCGGGGTCGGCGAGCGGGTTCCGGGTGACGCCCTGCATCAGCGCGCCGGCGGTCCCCAGCGCCGAGCCGACGATGAGTCCGAGATAGGTCCTCGGGAGCCGGAGTTCCCGGACGATCAGGTGGTCGGTGAACGTCTCGTCGTAGTCGGTGAAGGCCTCGATGACCGTGCCCCACGGGATCGACTTCGCGCCGACGGCGAGCGACAGCAGGATCGCGAAACCCGTCGCCGCGAGCAGGACGACGACACCTGCCGATCGTTTGCTGAGCGACTCGGCGCCGACCTTCTGCAACTCGACGTCGGAGTCGACATCGGATCCGGAACTGTCGTCGCGGTCGACGTCGGAGTCGGTGAGAACGGAGGTCATCGAGTGGATTCAGCGAGTGGATTCAGCGAGGTGAACGCGGTCGAGCAAGATCACCGATGGTGACACACGTGGAGCACTGTCGCGCGCCGTCGGTCTCGTCGACGAGCGAGGCGAGCGCTCCTGCGGCGCCCAGAGTGGGCAGATCCGAGTGGCGACGCCGCCGACGCCACCACGAGATCGGACCCTCGAACGGGCTCGCGTGGTCGGCGTCGTCGGCCGTCGGTTGCGTCACGCGTCGCACCCGACCCGCGCCGACGCCATGAACGAGCAGAACTCGTCGCGGCTGACGGTCCACACACCGTCGATCAGACTGATCGTGCCGGTCACGTCGCCGTAGGCCGGGTTCTCGCCGAAGTTCACGTCGTAGGTGATCGTGGCGGTGTCGCCGTCGACCGTCGCTGCCGTGGGAACCAGGCTGATCCCGCCGAAGCTGCTCCCGGTCTCGGCATAGGCCTCGGCCGTGCCGGCCAGTGCGTCGGCGTCGGCCATGAACGGCGCCTTGTCGGCGAACGGCACCTCGGAGTCGAAGACGGTGGCCCAGGCTTCGGCCGCTGCGGCCGCCTCGCCCTCGAAGTCACCTCCGGCGGCGCTCTCGCCGCCACTCTCACCTTCTCCTCCGTCTCCCGCTGCGACGTCACCGTCGACCGCCCCGACCTGGACCGCGGAGGGCACGACGGTCGTCGGATCGCCGTCGACGGCGAGTTCGATCTCGGGGATCAGCTGCTCGACGACGAACTCGATACTGAGAGGACTCGAGTGGGAGAACGCCCCGCCGAGTTCGATCGAGGCGAACACCTCGCGTCCCTCCTGGACGACGCCGAGCGTGGGGCGAGTGGCGAGCCGTTCGACGATGGCGTCGAGCCCCTCCTGCGAGCCGGCGACCCACACGAGCAGGTCGACGTCGATCGCGGAGAGATCCTCGGCGCTCAACTCGAGGAAGAAGTCGCCGCCCTCGTCGTACTCGGCGGGGATGTTGAAGCCGAGGTCGGCGAGGAATCGGCTGCGGATGTCCTCGGTCGAGTACACGCCGGGGCCGTCCTCGGTCACGAACGCCACCGCGGCGTCGAGCTCGGCCCACTCGGGGTTGCTCTCGCGGGCGTTCTCGACGAGCGCCTCGACGTCGGCGACGACCTGCGCCGCCTCCTCGGAGCGGCCGGTCGCGAGGCCGAGGATCTCGGTCTGCTCCTGCCACGGCGTGCCGTAGTCCTGGTACGCGGCAGGCTCGGCCACGGTCGGTGCGATGGCCGAGAGCAACTCGTAGTCCTGCTCGGTGATGCCGGACCACAGCGCGTTGATCATGTCGGGCTCGAGAGCGGCGATCTGCTCGAAGCTCAACTCGGCGGACGGAATCACCTCGGGGGTCGCACCACCGAGCTCGTCCTGGGCCCACGGCCAGACGCTGTTCGGCTGTTCGCCGTACCAGTCGCGGAGCCCGACCGGGACGACGTCGAGGGCCAGGAGGAAGTCGTGCTGGTTGAAGCCGATCGACACGACCCGCTGCGGCTCCGACTCGATGGTCGTCGTGCCGAACTTGTGCTCGATCTCGACCGGGAACGCAGCGTCGCCGGTGGCCTCGTCGTCCGCCGGTGCCTCGGTCTCGGCGGGGGCCTCGGTCTCCGCCGGCGCCTCCGTCTCCGCCGGCGCCTCGGTCTCCGCGGGGGCCTCGGTCTCGGCGGGGGCGTCGGTGGCCGTCGACTCGTCGGATGCAGCGGGCTCGTCGTCGGATCCGCACGCGGCGATCACGAGCGCAGCGGAGAGCGTGAGGGCGACCGCGGTGCCGCGGGGCGACCGTCGGCGATCGGACGAGCGGACGGGCAGGAGGGGGCGGATCATCGGTGTCGTGTTCTTTCGAGGTGGTGGGATCGGTCAGGTGGTCGGCGCGGTGCGCCGTGGATCAGCGCTCGGGCTCGATCGGATCGGGAGCGGCGGCGTCGACGGCCGTGGACCGGACGAGTTCCTCCGCGAGAACGGCAGCCACCAGGTCGTTGCCCATCCGCTCGAGAACGACGTCGTACCGCCGGTCGATCGCGGTGATGACCACCAGGGACACGTCGAGGTCGGGGTCGGGCTTGATCGTCGCCTCCATGGCCCCTTCCGGGATCTCGGCCGCTCCCACCTCACCGAGTGCCGTTCGCACGGCACACCACGGCAACGTCGAGGCGAGCCAGCGCTGCTGGAGTCCGCAGGGCGTCTGCGAGCTCATCAGGCCGCCGCCGCGGTGCCGCAGGGACCCGCCGATGCGGATCTCCTCGATCTGGTTGAACGGTTCGGTGAGCGTGTGCGGCCCGGCGGCGACGATGGTCCTGCGGAAGCTGCACGGGTCGATGTCGCCGGCCGGGTGACGGCTCACGACGGTGCGCTCGCCGTTCCGAGTGATGAGTTGGAGTTCGACGCCGGGGACCGTGTGCGTGAGCGCAACGGCGAGTCGGAGTTGGTCGGCAGTGATCACGTGGTTCTCCCTGGTGGCAGGTCGGTGCGAGGTGGTGTCGGAGCTGGTGGTGGAGCTGGTGGCGGGGGAGTCGCTGAGCCGTGGGCGCGAGCTCGTCGTGCGAGTTCGACGGTGGCGGCTCGGACGGCGTCCGGATCGTCGAGGGGGGAGTCGGTGAACCGCACGCGGGCGACGGTGTCGGGTCCGTCCGATCGGCGGACCGACAGGGTCATGCCGTGCCGGTCGAGCGAGGTGACGAGTGCGCACTCGGCGTCGTCGAGGCCGGCGAGATGTCGGGCGATCTCGAGGCAGGCGTCCGCGTGGTCGTCGTTGAGGTGCTCGATCATCGGCCCGCTCACCGGGATCACGGGGTCGGGGCGGGCGGCGGCGACGTCGTCGGCCGACGCCCAGCCGATCACGCCGAAGCCGCCGAAGTAGCGGACGTGGCTGACGTCCATCCGCAGCCATGCCACGTCGTCTCGACCCACGATCGCCGACGTGTGGTGGTGGGACTCGACGTGGCGGCCGACCATCTCGTCGTCGGGTTCGACGGGGGTGAACCGGCCGATCACCGTGGCTCGAGCGAGTGTCAGCGGGTCGACGGCGCTGTCGACCCGCTGGTGAGCCAGCAGGCTGGCTCGTGGATCCCGCCCGAGGTTGCGGGCGTGCTCCGCGAACTCCGAGACGCACAGGATGGGTGCGCCGGTGTCGTCCGTCGAGAAGGCGACGGTGGACGAATAGGGGTGCCCGTCGATGGTCAGCGTGGCGAGAGAGGCCACCGCACCGCCGTGGAGGACCGTCCGGGCGAGCTCGGCGTGTGACGGGAAGCTGTCGAGGTCTCCGACGATGGGCAGGCCCTCGGACGTGTGCGCCGTGTCGTCGGTTCGCACGGTGTCGGTGTCGGTGGCGCTGGTTGCGGTGTCGGCCATGGTCACGTCAGCTCGTGCAGATCGTCGATGAGTTCGGCGAGCAGTTCGCCGGTGCGTGGGCCGTTGCCGAGCAGGTACTGGTCGTCGTAGGTCAGGATGCGACCGTTCTGGGCCGCGGGGGTCTCGGCCATGCCGGGGATCTCGAGGAAGCCGTCGATCCCGCCGACGGACGCGAGGCCGGCGTCGGGCAGGATGATCACGTCGGGAGCGGCGGCGACCAGCGCCTCGGTGTTGATCGGCTCGGCCTCGGCGATCCCGAGTTCGTCGGCGATGCTCACGCCGCCCGCCGAGCCGATGAGCCAGTGGATCCCGCTGGCTTCGCCGAGGATGAGTTGGGTACCGGCCCCACGCATGTACATCGGTGCCACCCGAGGTGCGGTGTCGAGTTCGGCTGCGGTGGCCGCGGCGTCGTCGATCTCGCCCTGGACCTGCGCGGCCAGCGCCTCGCCGACGTCAGGCATTCCGAGAGCGTTCGCCACCTGGCGGATCTTCCGCGCCGGTCCCTCGGGTTCCGGGTCGTTCGCGATCAGGACGACCGGAACACCGAGCCGTTCGAGGTCGTCGAGGGTCTCGGTCGGCCCGGCGATGTCGGTGGCGAGCACGAGTGTGGGTTCGAACTGCAGGATGGGCTCGGCGGCGAGTGCTCGCTGATACCCGATCTCGGGCAGCGCGTCGGCCGCTGCGGGGAATGTGGCGGAGATGTCGGTGGCCACGACCCGATCACCAGCGCCGAGAGCGAAGACCACCTCCGCGAGGTCACCGTCGACCGGGATGATCCGCTCGGTCGACTCGATGACGACCTCGACTCCCCGATCATCGACCACGACGATCGCATCGGCTGACGGTGCGTCGTCGGTCTCGTCGGACGGATCCGCCGCGCCGCCCGGCGTCGGCGGCTCGCCGGCGGCCGTCTCGGTGTCGGTGTCGGTCTCGGCGGGCGGGTCGGTGTCGGGTGTCTCGGTCGTCGACGTGGTGGTCGATTCCGCGGTCGCCGGTGCCTCGTCGACCGTCTCGGGGGCGGCCTCGGCCTCAGCGGCCGAGGTGTCGGTACTGGCAGCGTCGTCGGCGTCGTCGGCCGACGAGCCGCACGCCGCCAGGACGAGAGCGCTCACCGCCACGGAGGCGCAGATCGTCCGACGCATCGGCCGAGACGATAGGCACTCCTAACAACGAGTGCAAGTCATCCGTGGCGGCGTGGATGAATGATTCCACATCGGCGATGATGGTCGATGATCATCGCCGAAGAACGCGGCGAACGGCGAGGGGATCGACCGGCCGGCTCACCCGATCACGTCACCCGATGGCGTAGTCGCGGAGCAGCTTGTTGAGCTCGATCACGTGCAGCTCCTCCTCGCCGATCTGTGTACGGGCGTACTCCTCGAGGTAGATCGAGTCGTCCTGGACGATGTCGAGCAGCATGCGGTAGAGGTCGAGCGCCCGGCGCTCGTGTGCGATCGATTCCTGCAGGATCGCCTCGACGCTGTGGTCGTGTGACTCCTCGATGTGGGCGATCCCCTGGTCGGGGTGTCCGCCGAGCCCCGTGAGGATCTGTCCCGCCTGTTGGGCGTGGAGCAGCGACTCGTCGGCCTGGGTCTTCATGAAGTCGACGAGGGGCAGGCGGTTCGGGCCGGTGATGACCAGCGAGTAGTGCGTGTAGCGCACGACTCCGGCCAGTTCGGCCTTCATGATGTCGTTGAGGACGGGGATGATGCGCTCGGTGTCGAAGATCTGCTGCACGGCGCGTGAGGGTACTGGTCCGATCGGCTGGGTGGCCGAGCGATCTCGATGGCTCAGAGTGCGACGCTCGGCGGGGAGGTCCGAGCCGTCGACTCGACATCGCTCTGCGGGGCCGAGAGCGAGTAGTTGCTCCGCATCCTCGACAGCGTTGCGTTGGTCGAGCGAGGGTCGCTGCTGGAGGTGATCGGGAACCGGTCGACTCCGGCGTGGACCATCCGGGCCGTCGACACGTCGAGCTCCCGTGCGCTGATGGGTCCGGCCTGGACCATCGACGGGCGGATCAGTTCGGCGATCTGGGCGACGCTGCGCAGATGCATCGGGTGCGGCGGGCACTCGACGGCGTCGATCACGACGGAGATGGCCGGGGACCCGGGCGTCACGCCGACGAGAACGTCGCCCTCGAAGGGATCGACGCTCGTGCCCGCCGACCAGCGTGACGTGAGCTGGGCGAGCAGTCCGTCGAGCAGGCTGTTCCAGACGCCGAGCGCCCGTGCCGCTCCGTTGATGCCGTCGTGTGCCTCGACGGCCGGTCGAAACGGGTCGCGCGTCGTTCGCAGACCCCGGCCGACCTCGAGCCAGGTCGAGCCGGGTTCCGCGGAATCGTCGATCGGTCGGGCGAACACGTCGGAACGTTCCATCAACACAGGATGTTAAGATAGCCATACAGAGACCGATGCGCCAGTGGCAACTCGCATCGGGTCGAGGAGGGCCGTGGAGACCGACTACCTGATCATCGGGGCGGGGGCGTCCGGCATGGCGGTGGCCGACGAGATCATCGAGCACTCGTCCGCCGACGTCGTCCTCGTCGACCGGCGTGCCGACCCCGGTGGTCACTGGGTCGACGCCTACCCGTTCGTCCGTCTTCATCAGCCGTCCGCCTTCTACGGCGTCGGGTCCACTCCGCTGGGCGACGACTGCGTCCAGACGGAGGGTCCGGAGGTCGGGTGGTACGAACGTGCGTCGGGTGCCGAGATCGTCGCCTACTACGCGGACGTGCTCGATCACCGTTTCGTGCCGTCGGGCCGGGTCCGGTTCCTCGGGCGCCACGACTACCTCCGCCCGCTCGACGACAGCGGCGGCGATCACGAGATCCGCTCGCTCGCCGACGGCGCGACCACGACCGTCTCGGTTCGTCGAGCCGTCGTGGACGCCACGGCGCTCGAATCGAGCATTCCGCTGCGCCACGACCGCCCGTTCGACGTGGCCGACGGCGTCGACGTCAGGCCGCCAAACGAGCTCGAGGGTGACGGGGTCGCGGAACTCGGCGACCACGTCGTGATCGTCGGCGGTGGCAAGACGTCGATGGACGTCTGCGTCTGGCTGATCGATCGCGGTGTCGATCCGGAGGCGATCACGTGGATCCGACCGCGCGAGTCGTGGCTGGTCGACCGCGGATCCACGCAGCCGTTCGAACTCTCGGTCGGGATGTTGGAGCATCAGTCGCGGCTCGTCGAGGCAGCGGCACGCGTCGAATCCGCCGACGAGCTCGCCTGCTCGATGGAGCATCTCGGGTTGATGCATCGCATCGATCCCACCGGGAGCGCGACGGTCTTCCGCGGTGCGACGATCTCGCGTCACGAGCTGGCGTCGCTCCGGCGAGTCGAGGGGGTGATCCGCGGGGTCCGCGTCCGGGCCGTTCACCACGCACGTCTCGAGGTCACCGCCGTCGACGGTGCCGACGCTGCTGACGTCGCGATCCCCCGGGGTGCCACCGTCGTCGACTGCACGGCGGCGGGCCTCGGGACACCCGACCCGTCGCCGATCTTCGCTCCCGGACGCATCCGCGTCCAGATGACGACGACGGGTGTCGTGCCGTGGAGCGCCGCCATGATCGGGTACGTCGCGACGCTCGACCTCCCGCTCGACGAGAAGAACCGTGTGTGCCCGGCCCTTCCGCGCACCGGCACCATCGACGCGCTGCTGCGGTCGGTGTCGACCGGGGTCGAACTCGACGCTCGCCGACGAGCGAACCCCGAACTCGCGGCCTGGAACGCGGCGACGCGACTCAACCCGGGGCGTTCGATCCCCGAGTTCGTCGCTACGCCGGCCGGTCAGGAGGCGTTCGAGCGACTGGTCCGCCACGTCGACGACGCATGTCGGAACGCAGCCCGGCTCGTCGGCGAGACCGCGTCACTCTGACGGACCCGGCGGCCGGCAGGTCCGTTCAGTCGTCCTTCGGGGGCGAGTCCCAGTCCTGGACGTCGGAGCCCTCGATGCGAGCGAGGATGTCGAGTGCGGCCGCGGCTCCGTCACCGGCCGAGATGATCGCCTGGCTCCGGGTCGGACGAACGCTGCGACCGACCACGTACACGCCCTCGACCGACGAGCGTCCGTCTCGATCGACGACGATTCGTTCACCGTCGGCCGCGAGGCCGAGCGACTCGGCGAGTGGGGCGCTCTTGCCCTCGCTGAGGACGAGGTGGTCGACGGTGGCGGTGCCCGACTCGGTCGTGATGGCGAATCCGTCGGCGGACGCGGCCACGGCCGAGACCTCGGTCGCCACGATGGTGGCGCCTTGTGCCTCGGCCTGCTCGCGTGCCCGCTGCTGGAAGTCGCTGCCACTCACGTCGGGCGCCCCGAGGTAGTTGTGGAGGTACGCGTAGTGCATCACCGTGCCGTCGGCGCCGTACACCGTCACGTCATGCCCCGCTTTGGCGAGGAAGAGCGCTGCGCTCAGTCCGCCGGGTCCGTCTCCCACGATTCCGATCGTCGTCATGGCCTTTCGCTATCACCCGCGACGTCGACGTGTCGACGCGCGACCGGTCATTCGGCCGTCGAGGCCAGGTCGGCTCGCCGGCGGACGATGGTGACGCCATCGCCGATCGTGAGGAGCAGCACGTCGAGGTCGTCGCGATGAGCGAGGTCGGCGCTCAGTTCTCGTAGTGCGACGGTGTCGTCGTCGACGACCTTCGGGTTGGCGACGTCGCCACCCCACAGGGTGTTGTCGATGGCGATGAAGCCACCGGGTGCGAGGCGGGGGAGGAGTTCGTCGACGTAGCTCGCGTAGCCGGTCTTGTCGGCGTCGATGAACGCCATGTCGATGGTCGGCTCGTTCGGGAGCGCCTTCAGGCCGTCGATCGCGGGTCCGATGACGACGTCGATCTTGTCGGCGACGCCGGCCTCGTCCCACGCCGGTCGGCCGATGTCGACATAGGTCGTCTCGATGTCGAAGCAGGTGAGCTTTCCGTCGGCGGGAAGTCCGCGGGCCATCCACAGCGCCGAGGTGCCGATGAACGTGCCGACCTCGACGATGGTCCGAGCACCGCTCAGCTCGACCAGCAACTTCATGAACCGACCCTGGTCTTCGTCGATGGTCATGCCCGTGTGCCCGATCGTGTCCCTGGCCGACCGGAGGATGGATTGGGCGATCGGGTCGAGTGGTTGGCTCATCGACGCCTGGACGTGGTCGATCCACGTGGCCGGGAGACCGATGGTCTTGCCTGCGCCGGCGGGTCGGATGCCGTCGATCCCTGAGGCGACCTGGCCGGCGATCCATCCGTCGGCCAGCGCCGGCTCTCCGAGAGCTGTCAACGGGAACGGCACGTCGCCGGCGTACTCGAGGGTGGTCGCGGCGACGTCGTCGGGCCCGACGACGGCGAGGCCGACGCATGCCCGTGCGAGGAGATCGTGGTGGGCGCGACGCGCGGAGCGCATCGAGTCGCCCAGTTCCTCGAGTGACGCGATGGTGAGGACGACACCGAACGGTCGGTCGACCGTTTGCTCGGCGAGTGCGTCGGCGAGTTCGCTCCCGGTGACGCGGAGAACGGGAGTGGAGTCGGTGTCGGCGGATGCGGTGGCGGCGGTCATGGGGCGGAGTCCTCCGGTGTGTTCGATGGCAGGGCGGCGACGACGGCTCGCCGCACGGCTGCGGCGACCGAGGCCACGACGAGGGCGACGAGCAGCCAGCCGGTCACGTCGGCGGTGCCCGGGGTGTCGGTCCGGGAGACGAGGTACGTGATTCCGATGGCGGCCATGGCGCCTGCGGCGAGGTACCAGTCGTCGACGATCAGCGCCCACAGTTCCTTCACGGCCGTGCGGAGCCAGGCGGTCACTCTGTTCATCGGGTCACCTCCACCTCGTCGTGCGGCTGGTGCATCGCAACGGCCTCTCGGTACGGCCGGCCCGCCCAGATCTCGATGATGCGGATCGCCGCCATCCAGAACACGAAGAGGTAGAGCAGCGCCCAGGCGCCACCGAGCCAGTCGACGCCGAAGCCCTCGGCGACCCAGTAGGTGCCGAAGGTGGTCAGCATCACCGACACGAATCCCTTCATGGTGTTCTCGGGCACGTTGGCGAGAGGGGCCCGGGCGATCCAGCCGGCGGCACCGACCACCACGAAGGCGAGGATCGCTCCCGAGATGGCGACGGGATAGCTGGCGTCGCCCGACGAGCCGAGCGTGATCACCAGGAAGGTGATCTCGAGTCCTTCGAGCAGCATCGTCTTCGCGGCGATCGAGAAGCCCGCCCAGTCGAAAGCCTTCTCGACGCGCTCGTTGCCGAGGGCGTCGATGGTCTTCTTGTAGCGGACGTGTTCGTCGCTGAGTGCGATCACGCCGATCGAGCGGAGGATCGCCTTGCGCATCCACCTCACGCCGAACAGCACGAGGAGCGTGCCGATCACCACCTCGAACAGTTGCTCGTCGATCCGGTCGACGAGCGTCGCCCCGAAGAGGACGACAAGTGTGCCGATGACGGCGAGCGCGACGACGACGCCGATCAGCGGCGCCTTCCAGCCACGTGTCAGGCCCACGGCGACGACGACCGTCCACGCTTCGACGCACTCGACGACCGAGGCGATGAACACGGGGATGATGGCGACCAGGAACTCCAACACGACCGGCGACCGTAGGACTCACTTCGCGTCCGTAGCAAGAGGTAGTGTTCACTACGTGATCATCGAAGACGTCGAAGACGTCGAAGAACTCGATGGGATCGACGGTCTGCAGGTCCGCGTCGAGCAGACCCTCGATTCCCTCGGGCCCACCGGACGACGCGTGGCGACGGCGCTCCTCGCAGAGGCCGATCGACTCGGATTCCTCACCGCCGCCCAGATCGGCGGACTCGCCGACACCACCGACGCCACGGTCGTGCGGACGATCCAACGGCTCGGGTACCGAGGGTTGGCCGATCTCAAGCGCTCGTTGCTCGTCGAGCTGACGACCGGTGACGTGGCGAGCCGCTTCGCCTACGGCGACGACCACGAGGGCCACTCGGCGATCGATCAGCATCTCGCCGACGCAGCTTCCGCCGTCGGTCGGCTCCAGCGACCCGAGATCCGCATCTCCATCGAGAACGCCGCCGATCGGCTCCACGAGGCCGACCGCATCGTGGTGGTCGCCGCCGGCCCGACCGGCGCGGTGGCCGAGTACGCCGCCGCCCAGTGGCAGCGCATCGGGCGCGACACCCGGACGGCGACCGGACCAGCCGGACCCGGAGCCGACGACATCGCCCGCATCGCGCCGTCGGACACCGTCGTTCTCATGGCCTCCGGAAAGCCGAGACGGTGGGCGAGGACCCTCGTCGAGACCGTGACGGAGCGCCGAGTGTCGACCGTCGTGCTCACCGACTCGCTCCCGGCGCCCGGGCCCGACGCCGTCGTGGTGCGCAGCGGGCGAGGTCCCGTCAACCGTCCGGCGACGCACGCTGCGACGCTCGCAGCAGTCGAAGCGATCACGGCGAGGCTCGCCGAACTCGACCCCGATCGCACGGCAGCAGCCCTCGATCGCCTGACGGCCAGTCGGCGCCGGCTCGAAGGCCGCTGACGTGACCGCCGAGCGCCACGGCGACGAATCACGAGCGGACGCTCTGCGAGATGTCTCCACCGCAGGGGCATCTGCGTACATCGTGCAGCAGATCGATCGGCGTCATCATCGGCTCTACTGGTCGCTCGGCGGCGTCTCCCAGATCAGCGCCCGAGGGCGCCGATTCGACGTCCGACCGCCGATGGGGATCCTGGTCCCGGCCGGCTGTCCGCATCGGTTGGGCGGTGACCGTCGGCTCGCCGTCGCCCGATTCTCCAGCCGCCGGTCTCCCGAGCCTTGGGCTGAACTCCGTCGACTCGTCCTCGACGATCTCGTCGTGTCGCTCCTGCGCCGACTGCGTCGATCGGACGGCGGATCGATCGGTTCCGTGGGCACGACGCTCCTCGTTGACGAGATCGATCGCGCTCTCCGAGGGGACGACCTCGCCGTCCCCATCCCGACGGATGCTCGGGCACGGATCATCGCCGACGCGCTGATCGACGATCCGGGCGATTCCCGAGAGCTGCGCGCGTGGGCGAGGGAGATCGGAGCCGGCGAGCGACACCTCCATCGTCTGTTCTCGACGGAGACGGGCATGAACTTCCGGACCTGGCGTCGGCGAGTGCGGATGGGGAGGGCGCAGAGTCTTCTCGTCCAGGGCGTGCCGGTCGGTGATGTCGCCCGTCTGGTCGGGTATCGCTCGCCCGAGGCCTTCATGCGGGCCTTTCGGGAGCACACGGGGACGACGCCGTCGGCGTACGCGGCGAACGGTCTGACCGACCCACCGAGTGACCTCTCTGGTCCGTTCGCGCAAGCCTTTCGTCTGTTGGAGGCAGACAACGATCTGAAAGCTCTCCTTACGATCGCCGTCGAGCGATACGAACAAGGAGGCGACATGACCCGACCATCCGCTCGAACGGCGCTTGCTGCGGCGGCACTGCTGCTCGTGGCGGCCTGCGGTGACGACGACACCGACGACTCCGACGCAGCGACCGTCACAGCCACCGATGGCGCAACCAGCACCTCATCCGCGACGGACTCGGGCTCGGAGACGACGGCCGACGTCCCGGCGGCGGGTGATGGGAGCGCCGCCGAGGATGGTGATTCCGCAGGGCAGGACGTCGATGCGTCGGCTGCCTACCCACGCACGGTCGAGCACGCCCTCGGCTCGGTCGTGATCGAGCAGAAGCCAGAGCGGCCGTACGCATTCCGCAACCAGGCGGCGTTCGACGCTCTCCTGGCCGTCGGGACCGATCCGTACATGTACGGAACGTTCGAGGGCCGCACGCTCCTCACGTATCAGGTCGAAGAACTCGAGTCGGAACCGATCGGGCTCGACGTCGGCGACGGGGTGAACCTCGAGTTGCTCGCTGCGGAGGGGGTCGACGTCGTCGTGGCGCCCGCCTTCGCGGCAGAGGACATCGCGAGCGAACAGCTCGACCAGATCGCTCCGGTCGTGTACCTCCCCGACGAGACGCTCGATGACGTTCCCGAGCAGATCCGCATCCTGAGCGAGGTGTTCGACCTCGATGATGATGCCGCGGCGGACGCTCTCGGCGCCTTCGAGGGCACGTTCGACGTCGAACTCGACGACATCCCAAGTTCGGTTTCGGCCATCACGCTGCGCGGCTCGCTGGCGATGTACGCGCCCGGCTCCGCCTTCTCGGTCGCTCTTCAGCGGCTCGGGTTTCCGCCGCTCGGCTTCGGCGGACTGGCCGATGCGCCGCCCACCTCGACCGATGACCTGGACGTCTCCGAGGAACTGCTCGCCGACATCGACTCCGAGTTGCTCATCGGGCTCCCGGTGCAGCGAGCGGACGAGGCATTCACGGAGCTGGAGTCCGGACCGGTCTTCCAGGCGATCCCGGCGGTCGTCGACGGGCGCTACGTCAAGCTCTCACCCGATGCGAGCCGAGCGGCGAGCAACGGGTCGGTGCTCAGCATCCCGTTCGCCGTCAACGAGCTGATCGAGGTTCTCGCCGATCTCGGGTGAGCTCGGGCGTCACTCGAGCTCGTCGAGCGTCTCGACGAGTCGTTCGATCTCGGTCGCGGTGCCAGCGAGCCCGCCCTCCATCCACACGATGGTCGAGTCGACCTCGATCACCCGATCGGCCTGAACGGCCGGGAGGGTCTCCCAGAGCGGCGAGGAGGTCAGGAGCGCGATGCCTTCCTCGTCGAACTCGCCCTGGTAACGAACGATGACGATGACGTCGGCGCGCAAGAGATCGAGCCTCTCGAACGAGAGGGCCGTCGCACGGAAGTCGGGTCGATCAGCTTCCACACCCGACTCCGGATCCCTCGCTGGTATGGAGTAGCCGATCTCCGCCATCTGCTCCAGCCCGAACCCTCCGACGTAGATGTCGAAGGTGTCGCCTCGCGGCCGGACGAAGTCGAGCGACAGTCGATCCGTCGACGGTGCACCGGCGAGGGAGTCGACCCGCGCGTCGAACTCCGCGATCGCAGCGGCAGCCGGCTCCGGCGCGCCCAGCTTCTCGCCGGCCTCTGCGACGAAGCCCGCCGCGTCGGCGACCGGGTCGGTCTCGATGAGGATCATGTCGACGCCCTCGGGCAGTGGTGACCACACGGGCTCCTCGGCGATCCACTGCGGCCCGACGACGGCATCCGGTTCGAGCTCGGCGATCCGTTCCAGATTCGGCTCTCCGTCGGGAAACGACTCGACGTCGCCGGCGCCACGTAGTGCTGTGGACGGGTGGAAGTTCCCACCGCCGGGCGCGTCCTCGCCGAAGAACCCGAATCCGGGACCGCCGGCGGCGATGGGAATGATGCCGAGGTCGAGGACGAGCCCGAACGTCTCCTCGTCGGCGACGATGATCCTCGGGTCGCCGGTGATCGTCGACTCGTCGATCGACATCGTGGTCGTCGCCTCGGTGGCGGCGGCGGGGGAGCTGGCGGACTCGGCGGACGACCCGGAGCCCGATGAGGCCTCGCCGTCGTCACCGGATGAATCGTCGCTGCCACACGCGGCGAGAGCCCAACCGGCTCCTGCGAGGGCGGCACCGGCGAGGAAGGTGCGTCGGTCGGTCTGGCGGTCGGTCATGTCGTCTCCCGGTTCACGTTGGTGGGGCTGCGCTGCGAGGGAGACTGACGCAGGCTCGACTGATCGATTCGGCCCATCGACTGATGGGAGTGGCCACGAGCGCTCCCGTGCGGCGGCCATCACGTCGTGGCGTTCGACGAACTGGGTGGCGGTCATCCCGATCTCGCCCTTGAAGACGCGCATGAACGCCTCGCTCGATCCGTAGCCCACCGCAGTCGCCACATCGGCGATTCGCTGACCGTCGTCGAGGAGTGCCATCGCTCGTTGCATGCGGAGACGAAGACGCCAGCGACGGAACGGAGTTCCCGTCTCGTCGCGGAACGCGCGGCGAAGCGTGCGCACGCTGGCCGGGACCAGCTCTGACCATTGAGCCAGGTCCCACGCGATCGACGGGTCGGCGACGAGACGGTCCGCAACGGCACGCGCCGCATCGTGCGTGGGGAGCCGTACCTCCACGTCGAGGCGAGCGAGGTCTGTCGCCAGACGCTCGACAGCCGCCGAAGCGAGTGCCGGCGCCCACGGTCGATCGGTCTGGTCGGCGAGAGTCATGAGCACGCCGCACAGGCCGCGCGACATGTCGAGTCGTTCGATCCGTCGCCATGCATCCGGGCAGGTCGATGCATCGAACGTTGCGACCCAGATCACGTCGTCCGCGCCGAGCGCGGCCTCGAGCCCGGCCGGGAGCCAGAGTCCGAGCGGACTCCGTGCAGTGATCCACGAATCAGCGAGTCGCACGGTCAGGCCGCCGCGGTCCGGCCACACGAGGAGGTGCATCTTCGAGTCGGTCGAGATCGTCCCCAACGGGCCACCGCCGCGCAGGTGACGGACCCCCGTCACGGAGACTCCGTGCTCGGTGGTCAGCCGCTCATCGGTCTGAGCCGGTTCGTCGGCGGTCTCGATGCGCACGATTGACACGCCTCCCGTCGTGGCTGTCTGTCACCGCCGACGCTGATGTGGTCGGTGTGAGGCGAGCCTAATTCGAGCGGAAGGTCCGGGATCGAGCGCCCGAGCAGGCCTCGATGTGCGAGCGCGCGTCCGGCACTCAGTAGTTGGGCACCTTCTCGCCTCGGGTGGCGTGTTCGACGATGCGATCGATTCGTCTGCTGCGGGTGGCGGGCTTCTTCGCCGACGCGACCCACCGCAGCACGTTGCGTCGATACGAGGGCGCACTCGACTGCCACCACGCCATCGCATCTCGCCGTCGGAGTTCGACCGCGAGATCCTCGGGTGTCTCGAGCCGGTCGACGTCGGCACGCTCGTCGACCGCCCCCGACGCGGTGGCGCGCTCGAGTGCGGCCCGCCCTGCGGGATGGAGGCGCCCCTCGGCGTCGAGCCGTTCGAAGCGCTGGATGTACGAGGCGGCCCATCGATCCTGTCGGCGTGGCGAGATCAGCTGCATCGTTCGCCGGTCGTCGAGGGCGAAGCGGCGACCGTCGATCCACCCGTGGGCGACGAGCGCATCGAGGACCTCGTCGCGGCTCACGTACCGATCCGGTCGGACCTTCTTGAAGGTGACGAGCAGGACGCCGTCCGTGCGGGCGTGATGGTCGGCGAGCCAACGCCACAGGTCGTCGGACGACTCGATCTGAACCCGCTCGTACCCGGACAACTGCACGACCGGAGTCTGCGGCTGATCCGCGTCCGACCGGTCGACGGACCTGCGGATCTCCTCGCATTCGTCGAGCGTTCACCCCGCGCACGCTCGGCCGCGGCATGCTGCGTTCGTGGCGACGACCGGAAGCCTCAGACGACAGCTCGGCGTCGGCGACGCGGTCGTCGTGGGCGTGGGGTCGATGATCGGCGCGGGCGTCTTCGCCGCTTGGGCGCCCGCCGCCGACGCGGCGGGGACGGGCTTGCTCCTCGGGCTCGTGATCGCCGCAGCCGTCGCCTTCTGCAACGCGACGTCGTCGGCCCAGCTCGCCGCCGTCCACCCCGAGTCCGGCGGGACCTACGTGTACGGCCGTCGGCGTCTCGGGCCGGGGTGGGGTCATCTCGCCGGCTGGGGGTTCGTGGTCGGGAAGACGGCGTCGTGTGCCGCGATGGCGCTCACGGTCGGCGCCTACCTGTGGCCGGAACGCGAGCGGATGGTCGCCGTCGCGGCCGTCGTGGCGATCACGGCGGTCAACCTCGGCGGGCTCACCCGCACGGTCGCCGTGACGCGTGTGCTCCTCGTGGTGTCGATCGGTGCGCTCGCTGCGGTCGTCTGGGCGGGATGGACGTCCGACGCTGCCGATCTCGATCGGATCGTGCCGCTCGACGGCTCGGTCCTCGACGTGCTGCGCTCGGCGGGACTGCTGTTCTTCGCATTCGCCGGCTACGCGCGCATCGCCACGCTCGGCGAGGAGGTCCGCGACCCGGCGGTCACGATCCCCAAGGCCGTCCCGCGAGCACTGTTCGTCGTGCTGGCCGTCTACGCCGTCGTCGGCGTGACAGCGCTGGCCACCGTCGACGCAACGGTGCTCGCCGCAACCGACGCGCCGTTGCGGCTGGTCGCCGATGCCGGATCGAACGTCTCACCCGGGGTCGTCCGCGTCGGAGCGGGGATCGCGGCACTCGGCGTGTTGCTCAATCTGATCCCCGGCGTCTCGAGAACCACTCTCGCGATGGCTCGCGAGCGGGACCTGCCGGTCTGGTTCGCCCGTGTCGACCCGGCGAGATCTCTCCCGCTCCGGGCTGAGCTGACGGTGGCGGCCGTCGTCATCGTGCTCGTCTCGACGGTGTCACTGCGGAGTGCGATCGCGGTGTCGGGCGTCGCCGTCCTCACGTATTACGCGGTGACCAATGCCGCAGCGCTCGCCCTCGACGAGCGCGAGCGTCGTTGGCCGCGGGGAATCGCAGTGGCGGGGTTGGTGGGCTGCGTCGTGTTGATCGTGGCGCTTCCGCCGTCAGCGGTGGTGTCCGGCACCGCGGTCCTCGCACTGGGTGCTGGCGTCCGGTGGGTGCGCGGCCGTCGTCGCCCGTGACCGCCCCGGGGTCTGCCGGATGGTGGTCCGGCGCCCGGGGGCGAACATTCCCCGGGCGCCGGCGGCGTCATGTTAGGGAGTCCTGACAGTATTGCAATGGCGTGCCTGTCGATTCTGGCGAATTCGTTGGCCGATTCAGTTCATGGGTCAAGGCAGTTCATGAACCGGGAGCTCGGCGGCGCGTGATTCGATGCGGCCGAGGAGATCGGCGAGGTCGAACAGCTCGTGGTCGTCGAGCACGCCGAGCAGCGGGCTCGAGTCGGCGAGTCGGCGCCCCACGCGAGCGACGACCTCGCGTCCGGTGGGAGTGAGTTCGGCCCGTCGGACCCGATGGTCGCCGCGTGACACGACGCGGACGATGAGACCGCGCGCCTCGAGGTTGCGGGTCAAGGTCGAGATCCGCGGCGCGTCGCACCCCATGAGGGCGGCCAAGCTGCTCTGCGGCACCGGGTCGGCGGCCAGGCGGAGGAAACGGACCTCGGTCGCCGTCAGGCTCTCGGGGGCCGCCGCCCGGGTGAGTCGACGATCGAGGTCGGCGGCCACGCGCACCACGGCTTCGCCCGCCGTCCGGGCGAGGTGGCCCTGATCGGCGCGCGGATCGTCCGTGTCGCTCTCGCTCGATTGCACGTCGTTTCGCTCCTGTTCGACAGGCATCGCACTCTCCCGTGTGGTCGCCGTCAGAGTCGGACGACGGTCGGTGACGGACGACCCCGGTGACGGCCTTGACGGCTGAGCTTAGGCGGCCCTACCGTTAGTTGTGTGACAACAATGAAATTCGCCCGCCGTCGACTCGGCGCAGTTGTTCTGTGTCTCGCGTTGGCCGCCGCAGCCTGTGGATCCGATGACGCGTCCGACTCCGAGCCGGGCAGCGGATCTGCGTCCGCGTCGGCGTCCGAGGCGTCGGCGAGTGAGACCGAGACCGCGTCGGCGGTCGAGCCAGATGTCGAAGACGCGGTCGAGGAAGAGGTCGAGGCGGGGTCCGACGCGGACGATGCGGCCGAGCCCGACGCGGACGGTGCGGGCGACGCCGCCGGCGTCGATGAGCCGACGGGGAGCTTTCCCGTCACGATCGAGACCGAGTACGGCGAGGTCGAGATCCCCGAGCAGCCCGAGCGCATCGTGGTCGCAAGTGCCACCATGACCGGCCACGTCCTCGCCCTCGATGCCCCGGTCGTCGCAGCGCAGGCGCTCCCGGGCCCGCCGTTGGCCGACGACACGGGCTTCATGCTGCAGTGGTCGAGTGTCGCGACCGACGCAGGTGTCGAGGCGATCCCCGGGCCCGAGATCAACCTCGAGGCGATCGCGGCCACGGATCCCGACCTCATCCTGGGCGCGTCCTTCGGCGGCGACGCCGTCACCGTCGACGCCTTCGAGACGCTGTCAGAGATCGCCCCCACGGTCGTCCTCGACTACTCCGGCATCGATTGGCAAGAGCTGTCGGGCGTGCTGGGTGAGGCGACGGGACGCACCGCCGAGGCCGACGCACTCGTCGACGACTTCGCTGCGTTGGTCGACGAGGTCGGCGCCACGCTCGACACGAGCCGACCCGTGATCACCGGTGTGATCACCGAGCGCGGCGTCAACATGTTCACCGACCAGTCGGCCCACGGCCGGCTGTTTCTCTCGCTCGGTCTCGATCTCGTGTCGCCCGAGGGAGGGGACCTCGAGGGCGAGGCCGGAGCGGGCACCCGGACCGACGTCGCGGCGATCTCTCCGGAGCTGATCCCGGACGAGTTCGGAGACGCGACGGTGCTCAT
>JBCCTP010000014.1:0-22663 GCA_039198505.1 Actinomycetota bacterium
CGAGCTCGACTTCACCGAGGGCATGCAGTTCGACAAGGGCTACCTGTCGCCGTACTTCGTGACCGACGCCGACCGCCAGGAGGCGGTGCTCGAGGATCCGTACATCCTCCTGCACTCGGCGAAGATCTCGACGGTTCAGACGATGCTGCCCACGCTCGAGGCCGTGATGCAGACCGGTAAGCCGCTGGTCATCATCGCCGAGGACATCGAGGGCGAGGCCCTCGCCACGCTCGTCGTCAACAAGATCCGCGGCACGTTCAACGCTGCCGCGGTCAAGGCTCCGGGCTTCGGCGATCGTCGCAAGGCGATGCTGCAGGACATGGCGATCCTCACGGGCGGTCAGGTCATCAGCGAAGAGGTCGGCCTCAAGCTCGAGAACGTCACGCTCGACCTGCTCGGCACGGCCAAGCGCGTCATCATCACCAAGGACAACACCACCATCGTCGAGGGTGGCGGCTCCGGTGACGACATCACCGGCCGGGTCAACCAGATCAAGGCCGAGATCGAGAACACCGACTCCGACTGGGATCGCGAGAAGCTCCAGGAGCGCCTCGCGAAGCTGGCCGGCGGTGTGGCGCTGATCAAGGTCGGCGCCGCCACCGAGGTGGAGCTCAAGGAGAAGAAGCACCGCATCGAAGACGCGGTCTCGTCGGTCCGTGCGGCCATCGAGGAGGGCGTCGTCGCCGGTGGTGGCACCGCTCTCATCCGTGCCCGCGCCGCGGTCGAGAAGGTCGTCGACTCACTCGAGGGTGACGAGAAGACCGGTGCCAAGACCGTGTGGTCGGCGCTGATCGCCCCGGGCCTTAACATCGCGAACAACGCCGGGCTCGAGGGCTCGGTCGTGGTGAAGGAGGTCGAGGCGGCCACCGGTTCCGATGGTATGAACGCCGCGACCGGTGAGATGGAGGACCTCCTCGCCGCCGGCATCATCGACCCGGCCAAGGTGACCCGTGCGGGTCTCCAGAACGCCGCGTCGATCGCCGCGATGGTGCTGACCACCGAGTGCCTCGTCGCCGACGAGCCCGAGCCCGAGCCGGCGATGCCCGCCGGCGGCGGCATGGGCGGCATGGGCGGCATGATGTGATGACGGTCGCCTGACCGTCGGATCATCCGATCCCTGACGATGCCGAGGAGCGCCGAGCGTTCCTCGGCATCGTCGCGTTCGGGCCCGCTCAGCTCCCTACGCGAACGGCGGGCGTGCTCGCCGTGGCCGAGCGGGCGATGTCCGGACGGGGAGTCGGATCATCGAGTCGAACGATGTACATCCTTCGATCGAACCCGGTCGTTCCCTCGACGAAGTTGTCGCCGAACGCCGTGAAGACCACCGCCGATCCGTCCGCAGACACGCTCACGTTCTCGACCCTGGTCTGCGGTACCGAGTCGTCGAAGGTCGCCGAGAGCAGCGTCTGCTCGGTGTCGGTCGGCGTCCACCCGAACAACAGCGGCGCGTTGCCTTCCGCCTGGGTCGGCGCGTCCCTCGTGTACACGAGAGCGCCGGAGTCGGTCACGGCGAAGGTCCTCAGGCCGGCGGTCGTGTCGGGCAGGACGCTTTCGGTTCCCGTCGCCCGCTCGACCACCTTGAGGACGCCGCCAGTTGCCAGGTAGGCGAAGAAGTCGAGCGACGGGCTCGCTTGCCAGATGAAGCCAGCCGAGCTGAGGTCGATGGGGGGATCGAGCCGGATCCTGCTTCCATCTTCCAGGTTCCACCGGAAGTAGGTCGGCTGCCCACCGACCAAGAAGTCCGAGTAGGTGACGAACTCGCCGGCAGGGTCGACGTGGAGGATGGAGGAGTTCGCGACGCCAGTCGTGTTGATACCCGCGGCTCCCGGGGTCAACACGGCGCCCGACGAGGCGTCGACGACGAATCCGTTCGAGCGCGCGAGCGTTCCAGAGCTCGCGGTGAACGCGACGAGGTCGCCTGAATCGTCGGCCAGCACGGTGCGCGCATCCACGAAGTAATCGTTGCCGACTTCTGCGTCGACCGTGTCGGACGTTCCGGAGCTGCGTTCGACACGTTCGATGGTGGTGGGGCCGGCGGACTCGAACCGGTAGTCGCCGTTGGCGTTCAACCTCGTGGTGTTGCTGAACGGACCTTCTTCGACGCCGTTGGCGAGGTCGACGACGTACGAGGGTGGAGTCCCGTTGGCGCTCGCCACGAGCGTGGACGCATCAGCCGACACGGCGGCAACATCGAGGAGGTCGCGGCCGTCGAGGGTCAGCTCGACCAACGTCAACTCGGGCGTCGGTGGCAGAGCCCTCCCAGCCGAATCGTCGAGAAGTCCCATCGACGCGATCAGGCACGCAAGGGCCACCAGACGTCGAGTTGGCATCGCAATGACTCTAGGTTCTCCGGCGGTCGAGGCGCGACGCCCTGGCTACCCTCGACGTCGTGGTCGGCGAGAACCGTGCGTTGCGTCCGTTCTGGATGCACCAGATCGTCGAGTACATCATCGGCATCGTCTTCATCTCCGCCGGGATCCAGAGTCCGACTCCGGCGATCCCGGCGACACTGGGCCTGCTGGTCATGCTGAATGCGGCGATCACGGAGGGCCCGGCCGGAGCCTTCCGGTGGACCCACCGCAAGGTCCACCGCATCCTCGACCTCGTCCTCATCGGACTCGTGATCCTCACGGTCGTCCAGCCGTTCATCGAGGTCGACTCGAGTGTCCGGGTCCTCGCTGCGCTCCTGGCCGTCGTGCTGGCGTTCGTCTGGTGGAACACCGACTTCGCCACCAAGCCCGAGCGGAAGGCACGCAGGCGGACGATGGCTCGCCCGTCGAGCGAGGAGGTCGGCCGTCAAGCGGGTCGGACCGTCGCCGACGGGATCAAGGCCGGCCGTCGCCTGAAGGACCGCTTCACCTCCTCCGACGACTGAGCGGACGCATGGGTCCGACCCCGAGTGTCCGCTCGTAGGCTGGGAGCATGGCGTTCGAGCAGCCCGCACCCGACCTGACGAAGATCGTTGCGGCTTGGGAGAAGTTCGAGACCGGTGAGGAGACCCCTGGCCGGGTCCTCGCCGACATGAAGACCGCCGGACTCGACGTGGTGCTCACCCAGCTGACCGAGTCGGGCTGGACTCCCACGGCCTGAGCGCTTCCGTCGTCGCTCCATGACCGACCGTCCCGACGGCGCACTGCAGCGTGCCGGCGGCGCCCAGGTCATCCCCCGGCCTCCCAACAGCACCGTCGAGTACGAGACGCCCTGGCCGGCCGATGCGTCCTGGACGGTCGGTCAACTGATCCGTTCGGTCGGTCCCGAGTCGGCACCCGAGCTCCCGACGTTCCCCGATGCGAAGCGATCGGCGGTCCTGGTCCTGCTCGCCGACGGACCGTCCGGTGCCGAGGTGCTCCTCACCCGTCGGTCGCAGAACCTGCGCAACCACCGGGGCGAGATCAGCTTCCCGGGCGGTCGGTGCGATCCGGGCGAGACGGCCGAGCAGACTGCACTCCGCGAGACCGAGGAGGAGGTCGGACTCTCGATGTCGCGGCCTCGGGTGGTCGGCGAGTTGCCGCACCTGTCCACGGTGGTCTCGAAGAGCTACATCATCCCGGTCGTCGCGACGCTCGACGATCGACCCGATCTGAGCCCGCAGACCGGCGAGGCCGACCGGGTGATGTGGACGCCCGTGGGCGAGCTCACGAGGCCGGGTACCTACCACCGTGAGCGATGGGGTCTGCCGCCGCTCGACCGACCGTTGCACTTCTTCCACCTCGACGACGAGACGGTCTGGGGCGCAACGGCCCACATGCTGGTCAGCCTCTTTCGAAGCGCAGTTCCAGGTTGACCCCGGCGTTCCGCGCGAGCCGTCCGGGCCGAACACCGCGGCGACGCAGGTGTTCGGCGAGCGCCGACCGGCGAGGACCGACGGTCACCTCCACGATCACGCCGTCGAGCGCAGAGGTTCGACGTCCGCGGTCGGATCGAAGCTCTTCGCATCGATAGCCGGTGTCGAGGGTCGCTCGACTCCCGTCCACGCGATCGAGCAGCTTCGTCCGCACCGACTCGGTCCGGGCCGTCGGTCGCAGCATGCGCGCCGTCCCGACGTCGGCGAGCGCGGTGTCGACGAATCGGCATGCGTCGATGTCGAGGCGGTCGTGATGGTCGGGATCGATTTCGGTGCGCCGGCTCGTTCGACGTCCGTGGCGGTCGCTGACCGTCACGTCGACGAACGCGCGCTCGGCGTCGGGATACTCGCGGATCCGGACCTTCGTACGGTCAGGTCGGCGCCGCAGCGCTGCGCGGTAGAACTCGAGGTCGTCGGTGTCGAAGTGGATCGATCGCCGGCGGAACCTCCGCCGTCCGTCGACCTCGAGCACGCCGACGCCCGTCGATCTCGCCAGCTCCGTGAGCGCGAGACGGGCATCGACGAGCGACAGGATCCAGCGTGCATCTCGCACGGCCCGGGGCACGCCGATCGCGTCGAACTCGTGCTGTCGGATCGCCGCGAGGTGGTCGATGTGGGGCAGTTCCGGAGTGTCGGCGACGTCGAGGTGACCCGCCCGGCGGAGCACGTCGAGGGCGAGCGACTCGGTCGGTCCCATGAGATGTCATCGGCGTTGCGGATCCGTGGCTTGACACGAACCCGACGAACCTGACGGAGTCGGCGTCAGTGGGCTGTGGTCGAGATCACCGTGTGGGCGCGATCGCTGAGGAGGGTCCACACGGCCGCGACGTCGTCGGCGGTGGTGGTTCGTGCGCCGATCGACAGCCGGAGCGCCGACCTCCCGTCGAGCACGGTGCGCGTCACGTGGGCCTGACCGCTGGCATTGACCGACTCGACGAGCGCGTCGGTGAGCGAGTTCGCCTCCTCGGTGGTGGAGGCGGTGAGGGCGACACACACCAGGTTGAGAGCCGGCGGCGCCACCACCTCGAACCGTTCGTCGGCCTCGACCTCGCGCACGATCGAGCGGGTCCAGTCGAGCTGGTCTCGGATCATCGTCCGGACCGGCTCGACGCCGTCGCAGCGAAGCGCGAACCAGAGCTTGAGCGCCCGGAAACGACGACCGAGCGGGATCTGCCAGTCGCGGTAGTCGATCACCGCACCCGCCTCGGCCGCGTCGGACCGGAGGTACTCCGGCAGGATGCTCAGCGCACCCAGCAGCGCAGCACGGTCCGCGACCCAGAACAGGTTGCAGTCGAAGTTGATGCCCATCCACTTGTGCGGATTGGTGCAGTACGAGTCGGCCCGATCGAGTCCGGCGTTGACCCACCGCTGGTCGGGATCCAGCGCCGCGATGCCGGCCATGGCCGCGTCGACGTGCAGCCAGACACCGTGCCGCTCGCAGACGTCGGCGATCGCCGGCGTCGGGTCGAACGCCATCGACGACGTGGTGCCGTGGGTGGAGCACACGAAGAACGGGACGAGGCCGTCGGCGATGTCGGCCTCGATCGTCGCGGCGAGCGCATCGGGACGCATGGCGAACGACTCGTCGTGCTCGACGACCCGCATCCGGTCGATGCCGATCCCGGCGATGCGCAGCCCCTTCTCGATGCTCGAGTGCGCCTGCGACGTGGTGTACGCCACGAGGGTCGTCGTGTCGCCGGTGTGGTTCACGGCGCCGCCGGTCGCTCGCCAGCGAGCCGCGAGCATCGCCACGAGCGTGGCCTCGCTGGCCGTGCCCTGGATGACGCCACCGCCGGACTCGCTGGTCGAGGTGAACCGTTCGGGCAGGTCGAGGAGCTCGCGCATCCAGTCGAGCATCAGGGTCTCGAGTTCGGTCACCGCCGGCGACGTGACCCAGCTCATCCCGTTGACGCCGAGCCCGGCGGACAGCAGCTCGCCGAGGATCGAGGAGTACGAGTTGTTGGCCGGGAAGTAGGCGAAGAAGGACGGGTGCTGCCAGTGCGTGAGACGCGGCACGATGACGTCGTCGACGTCGCGCATCACCGACTCGAACGGTTCGATCTCGGTGGGCGGGTGCTCGGGGAGCGCGGCCCGCGTGTCTCCGGGCTTCACGTCGCCCAGCACCGGTCGCTCGGACGTGGTCTCGAGGTAGTCGGCGATCCAGTCGATGAGGTCGTGGCCGTGGCGACGGAACTCGTCGGGGGTCATGACGGCGCCCGTCCGGTCTCGGTGGTCGTGTCTGTCGTCGAGTCGGTCGCCGTGCCCGCCACGGCGGCACCCGCATCGGCTGCGCCGCGGTTGCGTCGGACGCCGAGTGACACGCGCCAGAAGATGACACCGAGGCCGACCGCGATCGCAGCGAACACGGCCGTCTGACGCCAGCCGCCACGCGCCTTGGACCCGCAGCCGGGTCGTTCGACGAGACCGACGCAATCGCTCAGGTTGGCGCTCTCGGGGAGGAACTCCGGTGCGATCGTGACCGGCGGGGGAGGCGGCTCGTCGGAGCCCGCTTCGACCGCTCCGGGCGCCGCCGAGATCGCCACCACGACGGCCAGGGCGATGATGGCCATCGCGGCGACGGTCAGCCCGATCCCCGCCCTGGCCGAGGCCGTGATCGATCCACCGACCGCTGGTGCGAGGGAAGCCCGATCGCCGTCGCGTCGCGTCGTACGATGCATGACTTGAGTCAACCCGGATCCCCCGCCGATCGCTCGACCGTCCTGGTGGTCGACTTCGGAGCTCAGTACGCCCAACTCATCGCCCGGCGAGTGCGCGAACTCCACGTGTTCTCCGAGATCGTGCCGCACACGGTGTCGGCCGACGAGATCCGCCGGCGCGATCCGGCGGCGCTGATCCTCTCGGGAGGCCCCGAGAGTGTGCACGTGGAGGGGGCACCGCAGCTCGATCCCGAGATCTACGACCTCGACGTCCCGACGCTCGGCATCTGCTACGGAGCGCAGCTGGTCGCTCAGCAGCTCGGGGGCACCGTCGGACGCGGGCTGCGTGGCGAGTACGGACGGGCGACGCTCGATCGGCTGCCCGGAGTGTCGTCCGAGCTGCTCCACGACGGGATTCCATCTCGTCAAGACGTGTGGATGAGCCACTTCGACGCCATCACCGAGGTCCCCGACGGGTTCGTCGCCACGGCCACCACGGCCGACGCCCCCGTCGCTGCGTTCGAGTCGCACGAGCGGCGGATCTACGCCGTGCAGCACCATCCCGAGGTGAAGCACTCGCCTCACGGCATGGCCGTGCTCGAACGCTTCGTCCACCGCCTCGCCGGGATCGAACCGAACTGGGAGCCGGCGTCGATCATCGACGAGCAGGTCGCCGAGATCCGTGAGCGGGTGGGTGACGCCCGCGTGATCTGCGGGCTGTCGGGCGGCGTCGACTCGTCGGTCGCCGCAGCGCTCGTCCACCGGGCGATCGGCCCGCAGCTCACGTGCATCTACGTCGACACCGGGCTCATGCGCAAGGGCGAGTCCGACCAGGTGGTCGAGACGTTCCGCCGCAACCTCGGCATCGAGTTGATCCACGCCGACGAGGGCGACTCGTTCTTCGAGGCGCTCGCCGGAGTCACCGAGCCCGAGGCGAAGCGCAAGGCGATCGGGGAGCGGTTCATCCGGGTGTTCGAGAAGTACACGGGCGGGCTCACCGAGGCGACCTTCCTGGTACAGGGCACCCTGTATCCCGACCTCATCGAGTCGGGCGGGACCGACGGCACCGCCGCCGTCATCAAGAGCCACCACAACGTGGGCGGCCTCCCCGACGACATGGAACTCGAGCTCATCGAGCCGCTGCGCGACTTGTTCAAGGACGAGGTGCGCGCGCTCGGAACCGAGCTCGGCCTCCCCGACGAGATGGTCTGGCGCCAGCCGTTCCCTGGGCCGGGTCTCGGTGTGCGGGTGATCGGCGAGGTCACACCCGAGCGGGTCGCGCTCCTGCAGGAGGCCGATGCGATCGTGCGCGAGGAGCTGGCGGCCGCCGGGCTCGAACGTGAGATCTGGCAGTCCTACGGGGCCCTCCTCGCCGACGTCCGATCGGTCGGTGTCATGGGCGACGAGCGGACCTACGGGAACCCGGTCGTCATCCGCGCCGTCACGAGTGACGACGCGATGACCGCCGACTGGGCCCGCATCCCGTACGAGACGCTCGAGGTGATGAGCCAGCGGATCATCAACGAGGTCGCGGGTGTCAACCGTGTGGTCTACGACATCACGTCGAAGCCGCCCGGCACGATCGAATGGGAGTGACCCCGTCATCGATCGGGGGGCGAACGAACGTACGAACGTGTCTTCCGTCATGTTCGCAACCCATCCGTCACAATCGATAGGCTCGCGATCCGTCATGCGACAGTTGCTTCGTCTCGCGCCCGTCGCGCTCGTCATCGGTCTCGTCGTCCCGGCGATGGCCCCGCAGGTCGCCGGCGCACAGACCGTCGACCAGCAGCGCCAGCGCGTCGAAGACATCGTCGACGAACTCGAGCGGCTCCAGGAACAGGCCCGCCAGATCGGCGAGGACTACGTCGTGGCGCTCGACACCCAGTCCCAGCTCGCCGACGACATCGTCGAACTCGAAGCCGGCATCGCCGCGAAGGAAGCCGAACTCGTCGAGCTGCGCGGCGAACTCGGCGACATGGCCGTGCGGTCGTTCGTCGGCGGGGGAGCGGCGCCCATGGGTCCGCTGTTCGAGGATTCCGAGAACATCAACGACGCGCTGCTGCGCGACGAGTTCGCACGCATCGCTCTGAGCGCCGGCGACGTCACCACCGACGAACTCGATGCGTTCGTCGCCGGCCTCGAAGAGGACCGTGAGGAACTCGAGGGCAAGCGGGCCGAGGCCGAGGCGCTCGCCGCGTCGCTGGTCGACGCTCAGGCCGAGACCGAGCGGCTGACGGCCGAGTACACGGCGGCTCGTGGCGACGCCGAGGCACGGCTGGGCGAGCTCATCGCCGAGGAGGAAGCCCGCCGCGCAGCCGAATCGCTCGCCCGGGTCCAGGCCGAACTCGACGCCCAGCAGGCGGCCGCAGCGGCTGCGTCCAACTCAAGCTCGTCCTCGGGGAACTCGTCGTCCGGTTCGTCGGGATCCTCGAACTCCGGCGGCTCGAACAGCGGCTCGTCGAGCGCCGGCTCGTCAGGGTCCGGAGGCTCGGGGTCCGACTCGGCGAACACGGGGTCGTCGAACTCCGGCGGGTCATCGTCGAACGGCGGATCGTCTGCCGACACCGGCTCCGGTGGTTCCGGCGGGACGAGCAGTCCGCCGGTGTCGTCGCGTGCGTCGGTTGCCGTCAATGCGGCGCTCAGCCAGCAGGGTGTGCCCTACCGGTATGCCACTTCCAACCCGGGCGTGTCGTTCGACTGCTCGGGGTTGACCGCCTACGCCTGGGCGCAGGCCGGTGTCTACCTGCCGCACCAGTCGCGGGCCCAGTACGCGTCGATTCCGCACGTGTCGCCCGGCGCCGCCCAGCCCGGCGACCTGATCTTCTACTACTCGCCGATCAGCCACGTCGGCGTGTACCTCGGCGGCGGACAGATCGTGCACGCTCCCAACACGGGCAGCGTCGTCTCCGTCACGACGGTGAACTGGAACAAAGTCACCGGCGTCGGCCGCCCCGGCTGAGGCCGGCGATTTCGCCCGGCTGCTGCGTTCCTCGGGCACTCGGTCCGTGCAGGGACCTTCGCACCCTCGCGGCTTGCTGCCGAACGAAATCGCTCGGCCTCCATCCGCACGACGTCACGTGTGCCGTCGGCGTGAGGGGGGTGTGACCTCGGGCTCGGGGTCGGGTGGGGGGATCGATACCATTCGGGCGGTGGTGCGCTCGTGAGCGACGTCGTCCCGCAACTCGCGCTGGTCGGATTCCTGGTCCTGCTCAACGCCGTGTTCGCGGGCACCGAACTGGCTCTCGTCTCCCTCCGTGAGGGGCAGCTCCAGCGCCTCGAGAATCAATCGAAGGCGGGTGCGGCCGTCGCATCGGTCGCACGGGACCCGAATCGGTTCTTCGCCACGATCCAGATCGGGATCACGCTCGCCGGCTTCCTCGCATCGGCAGCAGCTGCCGTGTCGCTCTCCGAGCCGCTCGTCGAGCCGCTCGGCTTCCTGGGGGGCGCCGCCGAGCCGGTCGCGATCGTCGTCGTCACGATCTTGCTCGCCTACGTCACGCTGGTACTCGGTGAGCTCGCCCCCAAGCGGGTCGCCATGCAGCGCGCCGAACGGTGGGCGCTGCTCACCGCCCGCCCCTTGTCGTTCCTCTCCAAGCTCGCCGCCCCCGTGGTGTGGCTGCTGTCGAAGTCGACCGACATCGTGGTGCGCCTCGTCGGCGCCGACCCGAACCGCGATCGGGAGGAGGTCACCGAGGAGGAGCTCCGCGAGATGGTGGCCGGGCAGGCCTCGGTCACACCGAAGCAGCGGTCGATCATCGACGGAGCGTTCGAGATCGCCGAACGTCGCATCGACGCCGTGCTGCGGCCCCGACCCGAGGTGTTCGTGCTCGACGCCGATGTCCCTGCGAGCGCAGCGCTGGTCGACCTCGCCGACAGCGGCCACTCGCGGGCACCGGTGGGTGTCGGAGGCGGCCTCGACGAGGTCGTCGGGCTGGTGCACCTCCGCGATCTCCTCGACGGCCCCGACCGGCCGGTGCGCGACTGTGCCGACGAGATCATCGCGCTTCCCGAGTCGATCCACGTCCTCACGGCGTTGCACCGGATGCAGAACGAACGGGTGCAGATGACACTCGTCGTCGACGAGCGCGGCCTGGCCGTCGGCATCCTCACCATGGAGGATCTCGTCGAAGAGCTGGTGGGCGAGATCTACGACGAGACCGACCGTGAGGTCGCCGGCGTGCGGACTCTCCCCGACGGCACGATGTCGCTCCACGGTGGCTTCCCGCTCCGCGACCTTCCCGACCTCGACCTTCCGGTCGTCGACTCGACCTCGTACACCACCGTCGCCGGCCTCGTGCTCGATCGTCTCGGGCGTGTGCCCGACACCGCCGGCGACGTGATTCGCCTCGACGGATGGAGTCTCGAGGTGACCGAGGTCGATCAGCACCGCATCGCACGGGTGCGGGCCGCGGTCGACCCGGTCGTCGCCGAGGTCGACGGCCACGAGTCCGGTTCCTCCGCCGGCTCCTGACACCGAACGCCGGCACGCCGCTGCGCGCCGAGCGACGGTTTCAGCGCAGTTCAGCATGAATTCATGTGACCTGGGTCACCGGGTGCATCCACTGGTCGAGGGTGATGCGTAGAGCAGGCGTACATCCCCCCACTTGGATCCCTGGAGGTTCCACGACATGACGAAGACACGTTCCGTACGCATCCGCCTCGCCGCCGGAGCCGCCACCCTGGCTCTCGTCGGCGCCGCGTGCGGCTCCGATTCGAACGAAGACGCCGACGAGCCAGAGACCACCGAGGCCGAAGAAGCGGCCGAGGAGGTCGGCACGATCGTCGACGTCGCCGCCTCGACCGAGGGCTTCTCCACGCTGGTCGCCGCCGTTCAGGCCGCCGGCCTGGTCGAGACGCTGTCGAGCGACGGCCCGTTCACCGTGTTCGCGCCGACCGACGACGCGTTCGCCGCTGCGCTCGACGCGCTCGGCATCACCGCCGACGAGCTGCTCGCAGACACCGACACCCTCACCGCGATCCTCACCTACCACGTGGTCGCCGGCGAGGTCCCGTCGTCCGACGTCGTCACGCTCGACGGTGAAGCCGTCGAGACCGTGAACGGCGCCACCGTCGAGATCGGCGTCGACGGCGACACCGTCACCGTCAACGACGCCACGGTCACCGCCGTCGACGTCGAGGCGTCGAACGGCGTCATCCACGTCATCGACTCCGTGCTCCTTCCCCCGGCCGACGAGGCCATGGAAGAGGAAGAGGCCATGGAGGACGAGGACGCCATGGAGGAAGAGGACGCGATGGAGGACGAGGCGATGGCCGACGAGGTCGGCACCATCGTCGACGTCGCCGCCTCGACCGAGGGCTTCGCCACGCTCGTCGCCGCCGTCCAGGCCGCCGGCCTGGTCGAGACGCTGTCGGGCGATGGTCCCTTCACCGTCTTCGCCCCGACCGACGACGCCTTCGCCGCGGCGCTCGAGGCGCTCGGCCTCACCGCCGAGGAGCTGCTCGCCGACACCGACACGCTGACCGCCGTCCTCACGTACCACGTGGTGGCGGGCGAGGTCCCGTCGTCGACCGTGGTCACCCTCGACGGTGAGTCGGTCGAGACCGTCAACGGTGCGGCCGTCACCATCGGTGTCGATGGAGACGCCGTCACCGTGAACGAGGCGAACGTGGTGGCCGTCGACGTCGAGGCGTCGAACGGCGTCATCCACGTCATCGACTCGGTGCTGCTCCCGCCGGCCGACGAGGCCGCTGAGGAGGAGGCGACCGAGGAGGCCGCTGGCACGATCGTCGACGTCGCTGCGTCGACCGAGGGCTTCACGACGCTGGTCGCTGCGGTGCAGGCCGCCGGCCTCGTCGAGACGCTGTCCGGTGAGGGCCCCTTCACGGTGTTCGCGCCGACCGACGATGCGTTCGCCGCAGCGCTCGAGGCGCTCGGCCTGACCGCCGAGGACATCCTCGCCGACACCGACCTGCTCACCTCGGTCCTCACGTACCACGTCGTGGCCGGTGAGGTTCCGTCGTCCGCCGTCGTCGAGCTCGACGGCCAGGACGTCGAGACCGTGAACGGTGCCACCGTGACCATCGGTGTCGACGGCGACGCCGTGACCGTGAACGAGGCGAACGTGATCGCTGTCGACGTCGAGGCGTCGAACGGCGTGATCCACGTCATCGACTCGGTGCTGCTCCCGCCGGCCTGATCGGCTGAGCGGGGCGTCTCCACACACACCCCCCATCCAGGGATCGTGGCCCGGCGCCGCCCACCCGGCGCCGGGCCACACTCCCGTCCCCGACTCTTCTTGCCCCTCCACCCTCTCGTCCGATTCCGCCCCCGATCCGGACCTTTTCCTCACATCTCGACCCACTTGACCCGATGAGCGTTTCACGATGAGAAGCACCGCAGTGATGCCGAATCCCACGGGGTTCGCCGGATCGGCGTACCCTCGACTCGTGTCCGCGCGTCCGCTCCAGGAGCCGATGAGCCTCGACGATCGCTTCGCCGCCGGTGACGAGTCCTCACTGCGAGAAGCGTTCGAGAAATGGGGCGCGGCGGTGTACACGTTCTGTCGCCGTTCGCTCCCCGACGATCTGGCCCAGGAGGCGATGCAGGACGTCTTCGTCGACGCCTGGCGCAAGCGGGAGCGCTTCGACCCCGAGCGTGGAACCGTCATCTCCTGGCTCATGGGCATCGCCCGCAACCGTGTCATCGATCGCCACCGTGCCGAGTCCCGTCACTCCCGACGGCGCGATGCCACCGACGTGCACGAGGACCACGAACTCCTCGATGTCGACGACGCCCGGTCCACCGGCGACCACGTCGCCGACCGGATCGTGGTCGCAGATGCACTCGACCGACTTCCCGACCGAGCGAAACAGGTGATCCGTTTCGCATATTTCGACCGTCTGAGCCACGCTGAGATCGCAGAACGGACGGGCATTCCGCTCGGAACCGTCAAGAGCGACATCGCGCGTGGCCTCGAGCGAATCCGTCGTGACTTGGAGACCCACGATGACTGACCGACACACACCGAACGACCGCCGGCCCACGACCGGCGACGTCGAGGAGATCCTGACCTCGCTCGCCGACGGCGACGTCGACCTCCAGCCGGCACCGGATGGGTCCTGGGAGGCGATCGTCGGTCGCCTCGGCCTGCCCACCGAGCCGGTGTCGGCGAGCGACCAGGGTCGTCCGCTGGCTCCGGTCGTCGAGATCCCGTCGCTGCGCACGATCGAGCCCGACACCGTTCCGTCGAACCGGCATGACGTCGACACAACGTCGGACCTGCGCGACGACGTCGCCTCGGCGGTCGACCGTGCCGTGTCCCCGTCCGCTGCGGGCCGCGCCGACATGGCCTCGCCGTCCGGAACGGTTCGTTCGTTGTCGGCACGCCGTCGCTGGAGCCGCATCGGGCTCGGGGCAGCGGCCGCCACGGTCGCCGTGGTCGGTGGGCTCACACTCATCGACGATCGTGCCGAGGCGCCGGTGTCCGAGGCGTCAGCGGTGCTCGTGCACGAGGCAGCGTTCGACCCCGCCGGCGAGGACGCCGCAGCGGCGGTCAACGTGATCGAGCGCGACGACGATCTGGTGGTCGAGTTCACCTCGGCCAACCTGCCCGACGCCGATCTTGCCGCCGACGAAGAACTCGAACTCTGGCTCCTGAGCGACGACGCCGACGGCGCCGTCGTGGGACTCGTGTCGCTCGGAACGATCGATGCATCGTCGCCCGGGACCTACACCATTCCGAACGATGTCGATCTGGCCGAGTTCTCGCTGATCGACATCAGCGTCGAGCCCGACGACGGCGACCCCGACCACTCGGGTCGTTCCATTCTCCGCGGTCGCCTCGGGGCCTGATCCCGGCTGACCGTGAGGGCCCGTCGGCCGTCGGGTCCTCAGCCGACGACGGGGGGTTGGCGTCGACCGGCGAGCGTGTTCCGCCAGTCGTCCAGAGCGCCCTCGAGCGGCACGGCAGCCGAGTGGTACCAGCCCTGAACGGTGTCGAATCCGAGGGTTCGCACCTCCTCGAGCTGCTCCGCGGTCTCGACGCCTTCCGCGACCGTCGCTACGTCGAGTTCCCGTGCGAGCGACACGACGGCGTCGGTGATCGAGCGTTCGACGCGGTCCTCCTGGAGGCGCACGACGAAGCTCCGGTCGATCTTGACCGTGTTCAACGGCAGATCGCGGAGGTGAGCGAGCGAGGAGTAGCCGGTTCCGAAGTCGTCGAGCGACAGCCGCAGGCCGCGTCGCCGCACCTCCTCGAGCACACCTCCGTGGCGGCTCGATTCGAATGCCGCGCTCTCGGTCAGCTCGACGGTCATCTGGCGCGGGTCGGCGCCCTCCTCCGCGATGGTGTCGTCGAGCATCGTCAGGAACTCGGGGTGGGTGATGCTGACGGGGGAGAAGTTGCAGGCAACCGACGGTGGATCGTCGGGTGACAGCTCGCAGAACCGGACGGCGGCGCGACACGACCAGGCGAAGGTGACCCGGTCGAGGTCCCACATGATCGACGTCGAGGCGATGGCGTCGAGGAACTCCTCGGCCGTGAGGATCTCACCGGTCTCGGTCTCGAGTCGGACCAGGGATTCGTACGCGATGGTCTGACCGGTCCGGGCGTCGACGAGCGGCTGGAAGTGGGGTCGGAGCCGACCGTCGTCGATGGCGTCGCGGACGATCCGCTGCTGTCGTGCCTGGTCGCTCACGATGTCGGCGAGGACGGCGTCGAACACCTCGACCCGGTTCCGTCCGCCGTTCTTGGCGGCGTAGAGCGCCATGTCGGCGTGCTGGAGCAGGATGTCGCCGTCGAGGTCCTCGCTGCGCTGCATCGCGACCCCGACCGAGCCGCTCAGGTCGAACCGCTCCGACCCCACGACGAAGGGGTCTTCGAGGGCGGCGCGGCACCGCTCGGCCGAGCGGGCCGCACTCTCGAGGTCGTCGATTCCGACGAGGAGTGCGACGAACTCGTCGCCGCCCTGGCGGACCAGCAGGTCGCCGTCGCGGAGCTGCGTCGACAGGCGATGCGCTGCGATTCGGACGATCTCGTCGCCGACGCGGTGCCCGTGGTTGTCGTTGACCAGTTTGAACCCGTCGAGGTCGATGAAGCAGGCGGCCACGTTGACCGAGTTGGTCAACGACGCGATCTCGGCCAGTCGCTCTTCGAGGAGTCGTCGGTTGGGGAGCCCGGTGAGCTGGTCGTGGAGGGCCTGTCGTCGGAGCTCCTGCGCGGCGACGTGTTCGCGCGTGACATCGGAGAAGATGATGACCCTCCCGACCTCGAGGCCGTCGGCGTCGTGGACCGCCTCGGTCGCCGTCGTGAGGTAGCGCACCGCGCCGCGCTGGGAGACCAGGTGGCAGACCGGAGGCTGTTCGTCGTCGGGGGTCTCGGTTCGCGGGTCGTGCGGCTGCCCGTCGACGGTCGTGAGGGCGAAGTCGTCGATCTCGAGCTGCGATGGTCGGAAGGCCGGGTCGATGTCGAAGAGCTCGCGAGCGACGTCGTTGACGATGGTGATCGCGCCGACCCCGTCGGTCGCGATGACGCCGTCGCGCAGGCCATGGATGATCGACGAGGAGATGCGCTCGGCTCGGTCGGCGGCGGCTCCGAGTTCGCTCTCGTGCTGGGCGTCGCGCAGTGAGAGGACGATGCCGCCCACAACCGGGTCGGCGCTCAGGTCGTTGCCCGTGACCTCGATCGGGATGAAGGTGCCGTGTCCCGTCGCCAGCCGGACGACCACTCGTGTGAGGGCGAGTCCCTCGGAGATGCGGGTGATCGCGTCGATGGTGCGGGCGATGTCGTCGGGGTGGAGGAACTCGGCCGCCGATCGCCCGATGGCCTCGGCGGGGGACCGGCCGAGGAGCGACACCAGTCCGGGACTCGCCCACGTGACGGTGAGATCGGCGTCGAGGACGACGACCGCATCGCGTTGGCCGTCGAGGACGCGGGCGGCGAAGTTCTCGACCTGCTCCTCGTCCCGGTCGTCGTCGGCGTCGAGAGCCCCCGCGATGAGGCGGGCGAGAGCCTCGAGGCCGTCGACTCGGCGATCGACGTCGACGAACTGCGCGGTGTCGGGGTCGAGCGCGTCGCCGTCGAACTCGAGCGTCAGCGATCCGACCAGTTCCCCATCGGAGTCCCGGACGGGCACTGCGAGGTCGTTGCCGAGCAGGACGGGTGTGCTCGCGTCGATGAGCGCGAGCTCGGCGGCGGTGGGGGTCCGCGGGAACATCGCCGTGGTCACGACGCTGCTGGCCGCCACGAAGACCCGGTCGGCTTCGAACACGACGACCTCTGCCCGCGCGGCTCCCATGAGTGATGCGGCGGCTCGGGCGCACTCCTGCGCGACCGGGTGGCGCGTCAGGTGGACGCGGACGGCTCCGTTGCCGTGTCGCGCCCGGATCGTGGTCATGATCCGCTCGTCATCGAGTCGTGTACCGCCTGGTGAATGCCGCCCGCACTCCTGCCTCTCACATCATCCCACGAGAGGCCCGGCCCGCGCCCAGTGTTGTACAACGTTTGACACACCCTTGTGCGTCCCTTTCGATCGAGTCGGACGGCGACGGTACGGTCTCGGCCGATGCAGGGAATCGAGCTCGACCGCGTCACCGCCTGGCTCGACGAGAACGTCGAGGGGATCGAGGGTCCCTACGACTTCACGATGATCACCGGCGGGCGCTCCAACCTGACGTTCCGCGTCACCGACGGCTCCGGCACCGCCTTCGTGCTCCGGCGCCCGCCGACGGGCAACGTCCTCGCCTCGGCCCACGACATGGAGCGTGAGCACACGATCATCACGGCGGTCGGTCGCACCGACGTCCCGGTCCCGCGCACGATGGGTCTCTGCACCGACGTCGACGTGAACGGCGCGCCGTTCTACGTGATGAGCTTCGTCGACGGCGTCGTGCTCGATTCCCATGCGCTCGCCGAGGAGATGAGCCTCGAACAGCGGCGAGCGGCGAGCGAGCACCTCATCGATGTCCTGGCCGACCTGCACGCCGTCGACGTCGACGAGGTCGGACTCGGCGACCTGGCGAAGCGGACGGGCTACGTCGAGCGGCAGGTGCGTCGATGGACGACCCAGTGGGAGAAGTCGAAGACCCGCGAGCTCCCGGCGGTCGAGGAGGTGGCCGAGCGACTGGCCCGGCGGATCCCCGAACAGGTCGGCGTGTCGATCGCGCACGGCGACTACCGGTTCGGGAACTGCCTCGTCGACACCGATGCGGCCAGGGTGACCGCCGTGCTCGATTGGGAGCTGTGCACCCTCGGTGATCCGCTCGCCGATGTCGGCTACCTCGGCGTGTACTGGGCCGATCCCGGAGAGGACCAGCTGCGACCGAACGATCCGACCGGGATCGAGGGGTTCCCGACGTACGCCGAGCTCTGTGAGCGCTATGCCATCCGGACCGGTCGGGATCTCTCCGAGATCGACTACTACGTGGCGTTCTCGTCGTTCCGGCTCGCCGTGATCTCCGAGGGTGTCTACGCCCGCTTCGTCCACGGGGCGATGGGCGATCAGGAGATCGAGCCGGAGATCCTGAACACGTTCAAGCTGGGCGTCGAACGGCTCGCCGAGGGTGCACTCGACGCGCTGAGGAGGCTCGGATGAGCGACGATCCACTGGCCCAGTGGGAGCGAGGCGAGTTCACCGCCGTCGACCTCACCCGAGACACGTACCGCCGCGGATCTGGTCCGGGCGTGATCGTCGTCCACGAGATCCCGGGTATCACGCCGACGGTGATCGACTTCGCGAACGAGGTCGTCGACCGCGGCTTCACCGTGGTGATGCCCGATCTCGTCGGCACGCCCGGTCGCGGTCCGTCGGCCGCCTCCCTCGCGTCGTCGACGCTGCGGGTCTGCATCGCCCGGGAGTTCGTCACCATGGCGACCGGGAAGACCTCGCCGGTCATTGCGTGGCTCCGCGCACTCGCCCATCGATTGCACGGCGAGGTCGGGGGACCGGGCGTCGGCGCGGTCGGCATGTGCTTCTCCGGCGGGTTCGCTCTCGGGATGATGGTCGACGACATCATGGTCGCCCCGGTGCTGAGTCAGCCGTCGATGCCGTTCAGCATCGGGAAGGAGCGTTCGGCCGACCTCGGCCTGTCGCCCGATGACGAGATCGTCGTGGTCGACCGGGCTCGGCGGGGATGCGAGGTGCTGGGGTTGCGGTTCACCGGCGATCGGCTCGTCGGGTCGCGCTTCGACACGCTCCGCGAGAAGCTCGGCGACGCCTTCATCGCCGTCGAGCTGCCGAGCTCGTCGCCCCAGGACCACTCGGTCCTGACCGAACAACGCGACGACGAGTCGGTCGAGAGGGTCCTCGACTTCCTCACCTCCAAGCTCACCTGAACCACTCCGAGATCACCGACGGTGTCAGACGCCGTCTTCTGCTACATACTCGGTATTGCGTCTCGCATACTGGGTATGTAGGTTGCGTGCATGGCGGTGAAGCACGGGCTCCTGGCTCTGTTGTCCGAGGGGCCGCGCCACGGGTACCAGTTGAAGACCGACTTCGAGTCGGTCACCGGCGGGGTGTGGCCGCTCAACGTCGGGCAGGTGTACACGACGCTCGACCGTCTCGCTCGAGACGGACTCGTCGACGTCGACGAGGCGGTCGGCGAGGACGGCGCCGCCCAGAAGCGTTACTCGATCACCGTCGACGGTCTGGGTGAACTCGGCGACTGGTGGGAGGTGGTCCCCGCCGACGAGCCGCCGCCGCGCGACGAGCTCATGCTCAAGATGCTCATGGCGATCGAGCAGGGACCGGACCATGCCCTCGCCGTCCTCACCCGCCAGCGGACCGCCCTGACGGCGCTGCTCCGGCGGCGTCGGCAGGAACGAACCCGCGGTGCTGACACCGAGTCGGGAGCCGGGCCGATCGATGGTGAGCGCCTCGCGGCGGTCCTGGTCACCGACGCACTGATCGTCCGAGCCGAGGCCGACCTCCGGTGGCTCGACGTGTGTGAGAGCCGGATCGTCGGCACCCGATGACCGACCGCATGCAGAACACGACGGGGAGAGGATGACGATGCCGACGACGACCAGCCGATCGACGTCACGACGGACAGCTCGACGCCGACGCCAGCCCTGCGCTTTCTCGATGCCACGAAGAGCTTCGGGAGCGGCGAGCTGCAGGTCCGGGCACTGACCGACGTCTCGCTCGACATCGCTCCCGGCGAGTTCGTCGCCGTGATGGGCCCGTCCGGGTGTGGGAAGTCGACGCTGCTCCACCTCGCCGGCGCACTCGAGCAGCCGAGTGCGGGACGCGTGCTCGTGCACGGTCGCGATCTCGCCGACCTCTCGCCGCGGGCCCTCGCAGAGGTGCGACGGCGCGAGGTGGGGTACGTGTTCCAGCATCTCAACCTCGTCCCGTCGCTCACGGCGCTCGAGAACGTGATGCTGCCTCTCGAACTCGACGGTGTGCCGACCCGTCATGCGAAGGGCCAGGCGGCATCTGCTCTCGGACGTGTCGGGCTCGACCACCATCTCGATCGCTACCCGGACGACTTCTAGGGCGGGCAGCAGCAGCGCATCGCCATCGCCCGTGCGGTCGTCGGACAGCGCCGGATCCTGCTGGCCGACGAGCCGACCGGTGCACTCGACACGGCGACGAGTGATCAGGTCGTCGAGGTGCTCGCCGAACAGTGCCGGGATGTCGGTGCATCGGTCGTGATGGTGACCCACGAGCCCCGGCTCGCGTCGTGGGCCGACCGAACCGTGTTCCTTCGCGACGGTCGGGTCGTCGACGACACCGCAACCGTCGGTGGTGACGGATCGGCCATCGACGACGAGGTTTCGTGATGACGATCACCGAGGAGCGTCCGCCGGCACGTCCGCTCGACGACTCGGCCGCTGCATCCTCCGGCCGCGAGCGAGGTGGCGACTCCACGATCGGCGCAGCGAGCCGGTGGCGACTCGCGTTCAGGATCGCGCTCCGTGAATCGCTCCGCCGCCCGGGACGGACAACGCTCGTGATGCTGCTCGTTCTCGTCCCGGTGGCAGCCATGACGATGGGGATCGTCATCGCGCGTTCGCAGGTCGTCTCGGGGGTCGACGGATGGGAACGGCGCCTCGGGTCTGCGGACGTCGTGCTCGTCGGCGGCTTTCCGTTCGAGCTCGACCCACCGCCGGGCGTCGAGCCCGTCACGATCGACGAGGTCCAGTTGCCCGTCGGATCGACCGTCGTCGAGTACGACTCCGTGTACAGCCCGATCCCGGACATCGGGCTCGGCGGCAACAACTCGGTCGAGTTCACCGACGTGCCGCTCGACGAGCTGGGCGCCGGCGTCGGGTACGACCTCATCGACGGCCGTGCGCCCCGCAGCGCCAGCGAGGTCGCGATCAGTCGAGAGGTCGCGTCCGCCTCGGGCGTGGGTGTCGGAGACGTTCTCGATCTGACGAATCCGGACCTGACGCTCGACGTCGTCGGTGTCGTGGAGAACATCGATCGGTTGAGCGCCCAGTTCATGATCCTCGACGACATCGATCGGGATCTCGTTCGGCCCGGCCAACTGCAGGTGAACCGGCTCGTCACCTTCCCCGCTGACGTCGACCCGGTCGAGGCGAGCCGGGAGCTCGCGGCGATCGGTGCCGCGCGTCCGAGCTCCTCGGGGCCGCCCTCGGCAGCCTTCCACCTGGAGTCGCGATGGCTCGACCATCACAGCTGGACGAGCGGCGGCGGACAACCCGAGCCGGGGCTGCTGATCGTCGCCTGGGCGGCGTCGGTGGTCCTGTTCGCAGCGCTCGGGATCGTGATCGCGGCTGCGTTCGCCGTCAGCGCACGTCGACAGCTCGTGACGATCGGTCAGCTCTCGGCCAATGGCGCTCCTCACCGGTTGATCCGGCGGGTGCTCGGCCTCCAGGGAACCGTCACGGCGCTCGTGGCTGCGACTCTCGGCCTCGGTGTCGGGATCCTTCTCGCCGTTCTCGGGCAGCCGATCGTCGAGGAGGTGCTCGATCGCCGGATCGACGGACTCGACGTTCGGCCGTGGGATCTCGTCGTGATCGTCGTCACGGCGACCGCGGCGGGGACGATCGCCGCGCTCGTGCCGGCTCGATCGACCTCGCGGATGCCCGTGCTCGCCGCCCTCTCCGGCCGGCGTCCCGTGTCCGACCCACCCGGATGGATGGCGCCGACGGGCGTCGCCCTCTTCGTCGGCGGATGGCTGGTCCTCCTCGGCGTCGTGACGACCGACGTGGCCAGCGACAGCTCGGGGGTCTTCGTCGCGCTCGCTGGCATCGCCGGCGGGCTCGGGATCCTGTTCGGAATGGTGTGCTGTTCGCCGATCGTGGTGCACCTCGTCGGCCGGCTCGCCGACCGACTGCGGGGATCGGGTCGTCTCGCAGTTCGCAGCCTCGCTCGTACCCGGGGACGTTCGGCAGCCATCGTCACGTCGATCGCGACGGTGATGGCGATCGGGACCGCAGCGTTGACCGCCGGGGCGAGCGTCGACGCGCGGGACAGCGAGACCGGAACCGGGGTCTACGCCTCGAACACGGTGCACCTCGAGTTCCAGCGCGAGGTCTTCGACCGAGAACGGCAGACGGGCTTCGATCCGGTCACCGGGCAGCCCGACCTGGCGTTCCGCAACGAACCCCTCGTCGATCTCGTGACGCCTGCCCCCGTTCCGGCCGAGATCAACGAGGCGATCGACGCGGTGATGGGCGACGTGAGCCCGCTCGAGATCCGATCGGCCGGTTTCGTCGACGACCACCTCCATCTCGCTGTCGCCGACGAAGATCTCCTCAACTTCCTCGAGGTCAGCGCAGAGGCGCGATCCGCGATCGACGGCGGCACCGTCCTGACGGCGGGAGTGTGGTCTGGTCGGGATGCGACCGGCGTGTCGACCTCCGGGGAACGGATCGAGATCGACCTCGAGGCGCTCGAGACCGCCGGCCTCCGAGAGCTTGACGGCGCTCTCACGCTGGTCGAACGACGTGCGTCGCAGCTCAGGATCGGTGCGCTCATCTCCGAGCGGGAAGCGGCGGAGCGGGAACTCGTCATGGTGCCCATTCGGTATCTCTACGAGCGGTCGACGCCCTTGACCCTCGACGAGCGGGCCCGGATCCACTCGTTCAGCCCGTTCGAACCGGTGAACGACTCGGCGTTCCTGCTTCCCGGTGAGGATCCGTCGACGGTCGACTCTCGCTCCGCGGGCAACGAACAGATCGTGCTCGACGGCTACTGGAGCGTGTTCGCCCCGTCCCCGAGCGAG
>JBCCTP010000015.1:0-22619 GCA_039198505.1 Actinomycetota bacterium
GCGGTGGGGCCCGAACTCGCGCACACCGATCAAGGGTTCGAGGTCGCCACGAGCTGGCTCGCAGTTCGTCGGCGGCTCGTCGAGGGCGGCTTCACCGTGCAGGCGCCCAGTTCGAACGAGCTCGGCGACCGCCGGCTCGCCTACGCCACTGCGATGGGGCTCGCCGAGGGAGCGGCCGTCGAGCTTCCGATGGCCCGCGAGAACCACCGTCTCGTGTGGAGTGCCGTCGGAGGTCGAGGTCGACTCGTCACCGTCCGCTACCCGTGGCGACTCGGCTACGGCATCGCTCCCGTGGTCGCTCTCACCGCAGGTGTGGCCGGTGTTCTCGTCGGCGTCATCGCTCGGCGATGGTTCGCCGAAGCCGCGCGCCGCGACCGGTGGGGGTCCCTGTACGACCGCTTCGAGGATCAGGACTGGCTGGTGTCGGGGATCGCCACCGCGGGCGCCGCCGTGGCGTTCGTCGTCGTGCTCGGATCGATCTGGCTCGCGGTCGCCGGAGGCGCGGACCTCTTCAACTCGATCGAACGCACCGGTGTGGTGGTGCGGGCTCGTCGGCCGGCCGAGGTCTCACCGGTTCCCCGGCGGATCCTGCGGAAGATCGAACCCGAGCGCTACACGGTGTACGTGGCTGTCGACGACGGCCGGGCGTCGACCATTACGGCGTTCAAGACCGGCGAGCGCGGCGCGATGCCGCAGGGTGCCGACGTGATCGTGCGAGCGACGCCGATCCTGGGCCACATCCGGTCGTCGTTGCCGATCGGCCACCTGATCCCCGACGACTGACGCCGGGCGTCGACGGATCAGACCGTGACGGGTGCGGCCCGGTTGGCGTTCTCGCGGATCTCGCCGATCATCTCGGCCCAGCGGGGCCGTGGGAGGTCGTGGCCCATGTCGGGGAACATGAGCAGACGCGAGTGAGGAACCGCGTTCGCCGTGGCGACGCCCCCGGAGGGCTTGACCAGGGTGTCGACGAGACCGTGGATGACGAGCGTCGGCACGGTGACCGAGTGCAGGCCGCGCGTCCGGTCGGGGCTCGCCATGATGGCCGCGGTCTGGCGGGCGACGCCGGCGGGGCGGAAGCTCCGGGCGACCGAGGCGACCGCCCGTTCGCGGTGCACCTCGGCGTCGAGGTGCGGTCCGCTGATCATCTGGAAGAGCTGGACCGACATGTCGGGAGCGGTCTCGGGCGTGGGCACGGGCCGTCGGGCCATCTTGGCCATGACCTTGCCGGCGATCCGGCCCGACTTGCCGTCGCCGGGGTGCGACATGATCGAGGTGAGCGACCGCACACGCTCGGGCCGGTCGATGGTGAGCTGCTGGGCGATCATCCCGCCCATCGACATCCCGACCACGTGGGCCGACTCGATGTCGAGGGCATCGAGGAGCTCGGCGGCGTCTCGCGCCATGTCGACGAGGGTGTACCCGGCGTCGATCGGGCGCTTGCCGATCGACTTCAGGATCGTCTTGGCCTGCGACGGAGGCTCCCAGTCGAACTCGGTGCTGAGGCCGATGTCGCGGTTGTCGTAGATCGTGACGTGGAAGCCGGCGGCCGCCAGCTGTTCCACGAACTCTGGCGGCCAGTCGACGAGCTGTCCACCGAGTCCCATCACGAGGAGAAGCGGTTCTCCGGCCGGGTCTCCGACCTGCTCGTACTCGATCGTGATGCCGTTGGCCTCGATGCTCGCCATGGCCGACGACTCTAGTGATGGCGCGTCGACGGTCACCCGTCACCGGCGACCCGAGAGCCGCGTGGCTCGCCAGTATCCGGCCTTCAGGTACGCCCCTTCGGCGAACGAGACGGGATGATCGACGTCGTGCGCGGTCCGGTCGAACTCGTCGAGCCACCACCCGGCGGAGGCCGCCGCATCGCCGACGGTGCGGTGGAAGTCGTCGACGTCGACGCGCGCCGAACACGACGCCTGCACGAGCACGCCGCCCGGCTCGAGGACGTCGAGTGCGAGCGAGGTCAGCCGGCCGTAGGCGCGCAGCGCGCCGGCGAGGTCGGCGGCGCGTCGCGTGAAACTCGGAGGGTCGACGACGACGAGATCGAACGTCCGCCGATCCGAGCGCAGCGACTCCAGCACCTCGAACGCATCGCCGGCGCGGGACACCAGGTCGCAGGCCGCGACCTCGGGGACGTCGACGTTGAGCCGGCGATTCCGCTCCGCCACGGCGAGGGTCGGCTCCGACCGGTCGACGGCGAGGACCGACGACGCACCTCCTGCGGCAGCGTGGACGGCGAAACCGCCGGTGGCGGAGAACACGTCGAGCACCCGTCGCCCGTCGGCCAGATCGCGCACTCGCCGCCGGTTGTGACGCTGATCGAGGAAGTGGCCCGTCTTCTGGCCCATCACGACGTCGGCCTCGAAGGCGAGACCGTTCTCGACGAACCGGATGGGTGCGGTGGGCGGGTCGCCCACGAGCGTGGCGCCGTCGTCGAGCGGGCGCCGTTCGATGTTCCTGGCCAGTCGGAGGACCACACGCGACGCACCGGTCGCCGCAACGGCACCATCGACGACGGACGGCAGGTGCGGCCACCAGGCCGATGTGTAGAGCTTCACCACTGCGGTGTCCGCGTACTGATCGACCACGACTCCCGGCAGCCCGTCGTTCTCGCCGTTGACGACACGCCAGGCCTGGCGGTCGACCGCCTGCGGCGGCTCGCCACCCAGCAGTTCGCTCCGGCGTCGCGCAGCCGCAGCGATCCGCACCGCGAACCACTCGGCGTCGATCGTGACCGGGTCGCCGACGGCCAGGATGCGGAGCCGGATCGGCGAGGTCGGGTCCCACAGACCGATCGCCGCGAAACGCCGATTCCGGTCGAACACGACGGCCAGGTCGCCGGGCGTTCCGTCGGGTCGGGCCGACTCGATCGACCGGTCGTAGACCCACGGGTGGCCACCGCGGATCCGACGCAGCGCATCGGGAGTCACCCGCACTGCCACCCGTCGATCGCCGACCGCGGGCACCAGCTCCGTCCAGGACACGGGTCCAGAACAGCACATCCGGTGCCGGGCACCGAACGTGCTGTCTCGCATTCGGAGCGGACGGCGCCGCGCGGAGACGGATGCCAGACTCGCCGACGTGCGACGACTGCGACTCGGCATCGACCTCGACGGCGTGGTCGCCGACTTCAACGCCGGGTGGATGCAGATCCATCGCGACGAGTTCGGGTCCGACCTCGACCCGCAGATGGTCACGACGTGGGACGGCCTCGCCGAGCTCGGCGGCTTCGCGGACATGGCGGCGTTCTGGCGGTGGGCCCAGGGCACCGCCGATCGGCCATCGATCTTCCGTCATCTCGAGCCGTACCCCGATGCGCTCCCGACCCTGCGAGCACTGCGCGCGGAGGGACATCGACTCGTCGTCATCACCACCAAACCCGAGTGGGCGATCCACGACACGTTCCGCTGGCTCGCCGACCACGAGTTCCCGACGGGCGAGGTCCACATCACGTACGACAAGGCCGCCGTCGACTGCGACGTCTACCTCGACGACTCACCGACGGTCGTGCCCGAGCTGGTCCGAGGCCGACCGGACCGGCTCGTGTGTCGGTTCGTCCGACCGTGGAACCGTCCGGTCGACGGCGCCGTCGACGTCGACGACTGGAACGCATTTCACGCTGCCGTCACCCAGCGTTCACGTTCGATCTGAGCGAGCGGCACTGCGACGCTGGCTAACGTCCTCCACGACCTGGGGTGCATTCCGCGCTCCGATCACAGAAAGCAACGTGAACACATGAACCGACGACATCTGGTCGCACTCGCGGCCGTGGGCGCACTCACGCTCGCGGCATGTGGCAGCGACGACGACGACAGCGCCGACGACGCGAGCGCCTCCGAGGCGAGCGACTCGGCCAGCGCCTCCGAGCCGGCCGACGACGAGGCGAGCGACTCGGCCAGCGCCTCCGAGCCGATGGAGGACGACGAGGCCATGGAGGACGAGGGAGCGTCCGACGTGCCCGCCGACTGGCCCGAGTCGATCGTCTTCACGCTCACGCCGTCGGTCGAGGCCGGCGGCCTGATCGAGACCGCGACGCCGCTGGCCGACCTGCTCGCCGCCGAACTCGGGATCGAGGTCGAGCCGCTCGTGCCGACCGACTTCGCCGGGGTGATCGTGGCGCTCCAGTCGGGTCAGGCGCAGGTCGCCGGTGGGCTCGGTCCTCGCCAGATGGTCCAGGCGGAAGAGCAGGCCGACGCGGAGCTGATCCTGCAGTCCGAGCGCTTCGGCTCGCTGCTCTACGTGACCCAGTGGTTCACGAACGACCCCGACACCTACTGCGACGACGCGCCCGTGGCCGACGAGGAGGGCTTCCTCTTCTGCAACGGCGTGCTCGATGCCGAGGATGCGTCGGCGGGCCCGATCGGTGCCGACAAGCTGCCGCTCCTCGAGGGCCAGAGCGTGTCGTTCGTCGACCAGCTCTCGACCTCGGGCTACGCCATCCCGGCGCTCCAGCTCGTCGAGGCCGGCGTCGACCCGATCGACGGCATCGACGGCCTCTTCGCCGGTGGCCACGACGGGTCGGTCCAGGCCGTGTACGACGGTGACGCCGCCGTCGGCGTGTCGTTCAACGACGCACGCGGCAACATCGTCGAGCAGTTCCCCGACGTCGGCGAAGAGGTCGTCGTCTTCGGCTGGTCGGGCCCGATCCCGAACGACGGGTTCGCCGTCGCCTCCGATCTGCCCGAGTCGCTGGTGACCGCCATCACCGATGCGTTCGTCGCCATCTCCGACACCGAGGACGGCAACGCGCTGCTCAACGAGCTGTACAACATCGACGACCTGGTGCCCGTGGCCTCGGCCGACTACGACGTGATCCGCGACCTCGAGGTCGAGCTCGGCGACGTGCTCGAGTGATCACGCGCTGAACGTCACCAGCCACATCCACGAATGAGACGAGCACGGGTCAGGGTCGACACATGATCGAGTTCACCAACGCATCGGTCACGTACTCCGGAGGAGTCCACGCGATGCGCGACCTGACACTCACGATCGAACCGGGAGAGTTCGTCGTGATCGTCGGGTTGTCGGGAGCCGGCAAGTCGACTCTGATCCGTGCCGTCAACGGTCTCGTCCCCCTGACGTCCGGGGGACTGACCGTGAACGGCAAGGACGTCACCTCACTCGGCCGGCCCGCCATGCGAGACCTCCGCGGCGAGGTCGGCATGATCTTCCAGGGCTTCAACCTGGTGAAACGCACCACGGTGCTCAACAACGTGCTGATGGGCCGGCTGCACGACACGCCGACCTGGCGCACGTTGATCGGCCGGTACCCACAGGCCGACATCGACCGGGCCACCCGGGCGCTGGATCGCGTCGAGATCCTCGACAAAGCGTGGGTCCGAGCCTCGAACCTCTCGGGCGGACAGCAGCAGCGGGTCGGCATCGCCCGCGCTCTGGCGCAGGAACCGTCGATCATCCTGGCCGACGAGCCGGTTGCGTCGCTCGATCCGCCGACCAGCCACGTGGTCATGCGCTACCTCAAACAGATCGGCGAGGAGCTCGGGATCACGGTCATCGTGAACCTGCACTTCCTCGATCTGGCGACGGCGTACGCCGACCGGATCATCGGGCTGCGCGACGGAGCCCTCGTCTTCGACGGACCGGGTTCCGAGTGCGACGCCGACGTGTTCGAGGCGATCTACGGCCGCAGCCTGACGGCCGACGACACGATGCAGAAGCAGGCGGCGCTCTGAGCGATCACGCCGTCGGGTCGGACGCGTCGGCCGCGGGGCCGGCCCTGCCGGCTCGCCCCCCTCGTTCGAGATTCGCGATCGGGCTCGCCGTCGGCGCGGTCGTGTTCACGATCCTGACCGCCCGCTCGGTCGGCTTCTCGTTGAGCGACCTCATCGAGAATCTGACCCGTACCAACCCGGTCATCGAGGGGATGCTGAACCCCGACTGGGGTCAGATCTGGTCCGATCGCACGCGGCCGAGGTTCTTCGAGACGCTGCAACTCGCGGTCATCGGCACCGTGACCGGCGGCGCCGCCGCGCTTCCCCTCGCCCTGTGGTCGACCAAGGTCGGCAACTCGAACTCTGCGCTCCGCTTGGTCGTCCGCTCCTTCAACAACGTCGTCCGGTCGATCCCCGACCTGCTGTGGGCGCTGATCTGGGTCTCGGCGATCGGCATCGGCGTCCTCCCCGGTCTCCTGGCCTTGTTCTTCTTCACCATCGCCGTCGTCTCGAAACTGACGTTCGACATCCTCGACGGGATCGACATGGGACCGATCGAGGCCGCCGACGCGAGCGGTGCGACCACCACCCAGCGGCTCCGCACGTCGGTCGTCCCGCAGATCCTGCCCGCCTACACGTCGTTCGTGCTGTACGGCTTCGAGCTCAATCTCCGAGCGTCGGCGGTGCTCGGACTCGTCGGCGCCGGCGGCATCGGACAACGCATCGAGTTCTTCCGGGCCCAGGGTCGATGGGAGGAGCTCTGGGGCGTGGTCTTCCTGTTCTTCATCATCGTCGTCATCGTCGAGTTCATCTCGGTCCGACTGCGGAGGCGACTGGTGTGACCGCGGCGATGCCCGCCCCGCAGCTCCCGAGCAAGCCGTTCGACTGGCCGAAGCTCATCTGGTGGACGCTCACCGCTGCGCTCGTCGGCTGGGCCCTCTGGGGTCTCGACGCCAAGTGGTCACGGCTGCTCGACGCGCCGGGCGACCTGTGGACCCTCGCCCGGCTCATGTTCCGCGACATGGACCTCGGCGAGACCGGACGCCTGATCGGCGAGATGTGGGAGTCGATCTCCATCGCGTGGATGGGCACGATCATCGCGGCGATCTTCGCGATTCCGCTCTCGTTCGTGGCCGCCGAGAACCTCGTGCCGAAGCCGGTGGCGATCTTCGTCCGGCAGATCTTCAACGTCCTGCGGGCGATCCCCGAGATCATCCTCGCGCTCGCGTTCATCCCGGTGTTCGGGCTCTCGCCGATGGCCGGGGTGATGGCGATCGGCGTCGGCTCGATCGGCTCGCTCGGCAAGCTGTTCTACGAGTTGATCGAGGCGATCGACGACAGTCCGATCGAGGCGGCCGACGCCGTCGGCGCAACTCCGCTCCAGCGGCTCCGGTGGGGTGTCATCCCTCAGGTCTTGCCCGAACTCACGTCGCTCGTCATGTATCGGTTCGAGATCAACATCCGGGCGTCCGCCGTCCTCGGTCTCGTCGGCGCGGGTGGGATCGGCTCGACGCTCGCGCAGTCACTCGAGTTCAAGCAGTGGGAGGTCGCCGGCCTCGCGCTCATCATCGTCGTGATCGGCACGATCGCCGTCGACGCGGTCTCGGGCATCATCCGGCGTCGCATCGTGGCCGGACCACCCGGCACCACCGGAAGCGACCTCACCGACGATCTCCCACCCGAGGCGATGGCGGCCGCCGAGAGCCGGGTGTTCTGACGTGGCCGCACGTTCGCCCGATCAGTTCATCCTCGGTGTCGACCTCGACGGCGTGGTCGCCGACCACACGTACCGGTTCCGCGAGATCTACGCCGAGATGCGTGGCATCGACCCCGAGACGCTCCCGCTCGAGCGGTCGTGGGACTTCACCGAGTGGGGCATCGGTCCCGACGAGTACCCGGCGCTGCACAAGACGGCGGTGCTCGATCACGACATGTTCCGCACGATGCCGGTGATCGAGGACGCCGCCGACGTGCTCTGGCGCCTCAGCGACGCCGGCGTCTGGATCCGGATCATCACCCACCGGCTCTACGTGCACTGGGGGCACGAGAAGGCCGTCGCCGACACCGCGTTCTGGCTCGACGCGAACCGGATCCCCTACCGCGATCTCTGCTTCCTCGGCGCGAAGCCGCAGGCCGAAGCCCACGCCTACATCGACGACGCACCGCACAACATCATCGAGCTGCGCGAGCACGACAACACCGTCATCGCGTTCGATCAGGCGTACAACCGCCATGTCGACGGGCTGCGCGCCCGCTCGTGGAACGAGGTCGAGACCATCGTCGGTGAGCTGGTCACCGAACACGTCGGCCGCTTCCAGGCGCAGCTCCCCGGGATCGACTCCGGCGCCGACCGCATCGAACGTCTTCGCTAGCTGGCCAGGTCGCGGCGGCGGAGTTTGCCCGTGGCGGTGCGGGGGAGTTCGTCGACCAGGTACACGTCGCGTGGTGTCTTGTGCCGGGCCAGAGACGCCGACACGTGACGGCGGACCCGCTCGTCGGAGAGCGACGATCCCTCGACGAGCACCACGTGCGCCACCAACCGCTGGCCGAGCGACTCGTCGTCGACGCCGACCACGGCCGCATCGTCGATCTCGGGGTGCGCCAGGAGCAGATCCTCGACCTCCTGGGGGAAGACGTTCTCGCCGCCGCTCACGATCATGTCGTCGGCGCGACCGGTGACGAACAGCAGCCCGTCGTCGCGCAGGTGTCCGACGTCGCCCGACGACATGAGACCGTCGACGATCTCCTTGCCCCCACCACCGGTGTAGTGGTCGAACTGGCCGGCGTTGCCGACGAAGATCCGCCCGGTCTCGCCCGGGGGGACCTCGGCACCGTCGTCGTCGAGGATGGCGACCACCGAGCCGTCGAGCACGCGTCCCGCGGTGGCGGGTTCGTCGGCCAGCTCGGCGGGTGTGGCGAGGCTCGCTTGACCGACCTCGGTGGATCCGTAGAGGTTGTACAGATTGACCGCCACGCGTTCGTGCCACTCCTCGACGACCGGGACCGGCAATGCCGAGCCGCTCGACGCAACGATCCGAAGGGCCGAGAGATCGCTGTCGGCGAGCCGGGGTGAGGCGAGCAGCCGTTGGAGGATCGCCGGAACCACTGCCAGCACGGTCGCGCCGTCGGTCTCGATGCGACGCAACGTGTCGTCGGCGTCGAAGCGTCGGCTGACACTGGCCGTGCACCCGAGCGCCGCCGCCAGCCCGAGTTGTGCGAGACCCCAGGCGTGGAAGAGCGGCGACGTGATCGCGACGACGTCGTCGTGGCGATAGGGAATCCGGTTGAACAGCCCCGCCGCGGCCGTGGCGTCGACCCCGCTCGTCGTGCGGCGGGCGCCCTTCGGAGTCCCGGTGGTGCCCGACGTGAGCAGGATCGGCGGGACCGGGAGCGATGGCCGCAGCGGCAGCCGCAGCGGTCGGTGATCGCGGACGTCCTCGAGCGCGACCGTCCGGACGGGGAGGTCGGACGGGCCGACCGTCGGTGTGGCGGCGAGATCGGTCACGACGATCGGTCCTGCGAAGGCATCGATGTCGACGAGCTCGAGGAGCTCGGAATCGACGACGAGGCCGGCCACCGACTCGCGTGCGAGGACCTCGTTGAGCTGAGGGGCACCGAAGCTCGTGTTCAGGTAGACGACTCCGAGTCCGGCCTTGGCCGCGGCGATCGTGACCTCGACGAACTCGCGGTGGTTCCGGCAGGCGACCCCGAGGTCGTCGCCACGGCGGAGGCCTCGGCGGTGGAGTCCCATGGCCGTCGCCGTCGAGTCGCGGTCGAGCCGGAAGAAGCTGACCTCGCCGTCGTCGTCGATCACCGCGGCGCGCATGGGGTGCGAGATCGCCGACGCCGTGTACGGCGCCGCCACCGTGGGACCCCAGCGGGCGAGAGCCAACGAGAGCGCCGGAACCCGACGAGGATCGAGGATCCCGGCCCGGTTCAGGACGTCGACCAGCGAGGTCGCACGGGCGAGTGGTCCGTCCGCCATGACCACGACCGTACCGACCGGGGGCCCGCCGGACCGTGCCGTCCGCTCGTCACGGATCGGCTGCCGAGCGTGGCAATCTGGCGTTCGTGAGCACCTCCCCCATCTCCCGCGTCGCGATCAGCACCGGAGGCGGCGACGCACCCGGACTCAACGCCGTCATCCGCTCGGTCACCCTCGCCGCTCGCAACCGCGGCTGGGACGTCGTGGGCATCCGCGACGGCTTCAACGGCCTGATGTTCCCCGAGAACTACGCGAACGGCCGAGGGGTGTTCGAGCTGACCCGCGACGGCGTGCGCGGCATCTCGCACCTGGGCGGGACGATCCTCGGTTCGACCAACCGCGGCAACCCGACCGCGTATCCGGTCCAGCAGCCCGATGGCACGTGGGTCGAGGTCGACCGCACGCACGAGCTGCTCGAGCTGTTCGATCAGGCCGGCATCGATGCACTCATCACCGTGGGCGGCGACGGCTCGCTCACGATCGGGAACCACCTCCACGAGCACGGCCTGCGGGTGATCGGCGTCCCGAAGACGATCGACAACGACCTCGACAAGACGACCGCGACGTTCGGGTTCGACACCGCGGTCGACTTCGCAACCGACTGCATCGACCGACTGTTCTCCACGGCGACGTCCCACGGACGGATCATCGTGGTCGAGGTCATGGGCCGGTATGCGGGATGGATCGCGCTGCACTCGGGCATGGCCGCCGGTGCACACAGCATCCTGATCCCCGAGATCCCCTTCGACCTCCAGCCGGTGGCGGAGACGATCGACCAGCGCGAGGAACGGGGTGCGAAGTTCTCGATCGTCGTCGTCGCCGAGGGGGCGGTTCCGGTGGACGGCGACGTCATGACGATCGGCAAGTCGGTGGGCCAGGCGGAGCGTCTGGGCGGCATCGGACACGCTGTCGCCGATCGGCTCCAGGAGCTCACGGGCAAGGAGTCGCGATGCGTCGTACTCGGACACCTGCTGCGCGGCGGTTCACCGACCTCCGTCGACCGTCTTCTCGGGCTGCGGTTCGGTGCCGCTGCGGTCCGCGCGCTCGAAGAGGGCCGTGACGGCGTGATGGTCGCACTTGATCCACCGACGGTGACCTATGTGCCCCTCCTCGAGGCGGTGACGCGCATGAAGAGCGTCCCGCCCGACTGCGACACGATCCTCACGGCGCGCGACCTCGGCATCAACTTCGGCGACCGCCCGCCTCACTGAGCCCGGCGTTCGTATCCTCGACGCATGGAAGCCGGAACGGGAACTGCGGCGGGACCGGTGGAGACCGTGCTCGCGAAGTGGTCCGACATCGCGTCGATCGGCTCGGCGGCTGCGGTGTTGGCCTGGGACCAGGAGACGCTGATGCCGCCGCAGGGCGGCGCGCAGCGGGGCGCATCGCTCGCCGTACTCGCAGGCCTCCACCACGACCAGCTGGTCGACCCGGCGTTGATCGAGGCGATCGACGACGCGGGCTCGGCGGTCGAGGCCGGCTCCGAGAACGAGGCACATCTCCGGGAGGCCCGTCGCGCCGTCGAGCGGGCTCGGGCGGTTCCGGGGGACCTCGCCCGCGAGTTCGCCGCCGCGCGGAGCCGGTCGATGCAGACCTGGCAGCAGGCGCGCGCCGACAGCGACTTCGCCGCGTTCGCGCCGATGCTCCGCGAGCTCGTCGGCCTCGTGCGTCAGGAGGCCGACGCGTACATCGCCGCCGGTCTCGCGGAGACCCGCTACGACGCACTCGTCGACCAGTACGAGCCGGGCACGACCGAAGCCGAATTGGCGGTCCTGCTGGGCGATCTCCGCGACGAGCTGACTCCACTCGTGAAGGCGGTCGCCGACAGCGGTGTGATCATCGACGAGTCGCCGGCGCGCGGGGTCTTCTCCGAGGAGGCCCAGTTGGCGCTCGGGCGGCAGGTCGCCGAGGCGATCGGCTTCGACTTCGGTGCCGGTCGGCTCGACCTGTCCGCACATCCGTTCACCACTCGGTTCGGCGCGGGCGACGTGCGCATCACGTGGCGCTACGACGACGACGACTTCCGCTCCGGACTGTTCGGCATCATGCACGAAGTCGGGCACGGCCTGTACGAACAGGGCCTCCCGAGCGACTATGCACGCACTCCGCTCGGCGACGCCGTGTCGCTCGGTGTCCACGAGAGCCAGTCGAGACTGTGGGAGAACCTCGTCGGCCGATCTCGGGCGTTCTGGGAGTGGGCACTCCCGGTCATGCAACGCCATCTTCCGTCCACCGACGAGGTCACCGTCGACGCGCTGTTCCCGGCCCTCAACACGGTCGTCCCGAGCCTCATCCGCGTCGAAGCCGACCAGGGCACGTACAACCTGCACATCGTCGCCCGGTTCGAGATCGAGCGTCGACTGATCTCGGGCGACGTCGAGATCGACGACCTGCCCGATCTCTGGGACGACACGTACGAGGAGTTGCTCGGTGTCCGTGCGCCCGACGTCGCGACCGGCGTCCTCCAGGACATCCACTGGGCGATGGGCTCGATCGGGTACTTCCCCACCTACACGCTGGGCAATCTCATGGCGTCGCAGCTGTTCGACGCAGCCGCACGCGACGTGGGCGACCTCACCGGCCAGCTGTCTCGGGGCGAGTTCGGCCCGTTGCTCGAGTGGCTGCGAACACACGTCCACGCACACGGCCGCCGGATCCCGGCACCTGAGCTCATCGAGCAGGCGACCGGTGCCCCGCTGTCGAGCGCTGCGTTCCTCGACCACATCCGCTCCACGACCGCCGACGTCTACGGCGTCTCGGCCTGACGATCCATCCATGACCACCACGCGACTCACCCAGTTCAGCCACGGCGCCGGTTGAGGCTGCAAGCTCGCACCGAGCGAGCTGGCGCACGTGGTGCGCCGTCTGCAGAACGACCGGCCCGACGCCTTGCTCGTCGGACCCGACTCCGGCGACGACGCCGCCGTCTGGCGGCTCGACGACGCGCGCGCCCTCGTCGCCACCGCCGACTTCATCACTCCGGTGGTCGACGACGCGCGCACCTGGGGACGGGTCGCGGCAGCCAACAGCGTGAGCGACGTCTACGCCATGGGTGGCCGGCCCCTCTTCGGGCTGAACCTGGTGGGGTGGAACACCGACGAGTTGTCGACCGACCTGCTCGCCGAGGTGCTCGCCGGTGGTGACGACATCGCCGCGGAAGCCGGGTTCGTGGTCGCCGGCGGTCACACGGTCGACGATCCGGAGCCGAAGTACGGGATGTCGATCACGGGCGAGGTCCACCCCGACCGGATCCTCACCAACGCCGGGCTGCGGGCGGGCCAGGACCTCATCCTCACCAAGCCGCTGGGCGTCGGCGTGCTCACCACGGCGGTCAAGGCCGGTGTCGCGTCGGCGATGGAGGAGCAGGCCGTCGTGGCGTCGATGACACGCCTCAACGACGTCGGCGCACGCGTGGCCCTCGCCGCCGGTGCGACGGGCTGCACCGATGTCACCGGTTTCGGACTGCTGGGCCATCTGGGACGGATGTGCCTCGAGTCCGGCGTCGTCGCCGACCTCGACCCGCACTCGGTCCGCTACCTCGACGGGGCTCCGGCGCACGCCGGCAACGGTGTGATGCCCGGAGGGAGCCGCCGCAACCTCGCCTGGGCGACCGAATTCGTCGACGTCGGCCAGCACGACGAGGTGACGCAGCTGTTGCTCGCCGACGCACAGACGTCGGGTGGGCTCGTGTTCGGCGTCGATCCGGCCGCGACCGACGACGCCATGACCGAGCTGCGGTCGACCGGGCAGGAGGCGGCGGTCATCGGCCGGACGTCCGACCCGGGTGGCGGAAGTCCCCGGATCGTGCTGCGCTGACACGGGTAACGTCCGGCGCATGTCGGACCCTTCACCGCATCGCGCCATCGTCGAGCGTCTGATCGACGGCCGGACCGGCGTGTCGTCGCCGGCCGTGTCGCCTGACGGCGAGCACGTCGCGTTCGTCGTCGCCCGGACCGATCTCGAGAAGAACACGACGTACACCACGGTGTGGCTCGACGACGCGCCGGTCACCTCGGGCCCGCACGACGGGTCGCCGGCGTGGTCGGCCGACGGCCGGTTCCTCGCGTTCACCTCGCGCCGCGGCGAGAAGAGGGGCGATGCAACCCTGCACGTGATGGCGGTCGATCGAGCCGGCGAGACGCGCACCGTGTGTTCGTTGCCCGAGGGCATCGACGACGTCTCGTGGTCGCCCGACGGTCGGTGGATCGGCTTCACCAGTCGAGTGCGCGACGAGCGCTACGAGAAGGACGACGACTCGTGGAGGGCGCCGCGCAAGGTCGAGCGCTTCCTCTCGCGGCTCGACGGCGAGGACTGGATCTTCGACCGGCCGAACCACGTCCACGTGGTCGCGGCGGACGGAACGTCCGCGGTCCGCGACCTGACTCCCGGCGACGACGAGCACTCGGGTGTGGCGTGGCTGCGCGACTCCTCCGGGGTCATCACGACCGCTCACCGTCACGACACCTGGGATCTCGACCTCGCGGAGGACCTCTACATCGTTCCGCTCGACGGTGAGGAACCCGTGCAGCTCACGTCGACCGACGGGCTCTACCTCGCTCCGGCGGTATCGCCGGACGGCACGCGCGTCGCGTTCATCGGCGCGACCGACCCCACCACGTTCCCGCAGAACTTCCGCGTCGGCGTCATCGAGATCGACGGCGACCCTGTCGCCGGCGACGACATCGTGTGGGCCTCGGCCGCACTCGACCGCACGTTCATGCTCACGGCCGGCACGCCCACGCCGGTCTGGGAGGACGACCGGACCCTGCTCGCCCTCGCCGAGGACCGCGGGGAGACCCATCTGATGCGCGTCCGGGCCGACGGATCGTCCGCCCCGCGACGCGTGACCGACGGACCGATCAGCGTCTTCCAGGTCGACGCCGCCGGAGGCACCGTCGCGACGATCCGCTCGTCCGTCGACCAGCCGACCGAGCTGTTCGTGGGCGACGAGCGCCGGACCCACGTCGCCTCACCCACGTCCGATGACCTGCTCGGCTGGGAGAAGTTCACGGCACCGACCGCCGACGGCACCGACGAGATCGACGCCTGGATCATGCGTCCGGCCGACTTCGACGAGACCGCCACGTACCCGGTCCTGCTCAATGTGCACGGCGGACCGTTCACCCAGTACGGCGAGCTGTTCTTCGACGAGGCGCAGATGCAAGCGGCGGCCGGCTTCGTCGTCATCATGGGCAACCCCCGTGGCGGAAGTGGACGCCACACCGAGTGGGGCCAGTCGATCCTCGGACCCAAGCATCCGGTCCGCGCCGGGACCGGATGGGGCAGCGTCGACGTCGACGACGTGATCGCCATCATCGAGACCGCCCTCGACCGCTACTCGTTCTGCGATCGCGATCGCGTGGGGATGCTCGGTGGGTCCTACGGCGGGTTCATGGCGACCTGGCTCGCCACCCACCGAGCGGAGAACAACTGGCCGTTCCGCGCGTTCAGTTCGGAGCGGGCGGTCAACAACCTGCTGAGCATGGAGTGGTCGTCCGACATCGCGACCGTGTTCAAGTCCGAGCACGGCCTGGTCCACATCGAGGATCCCGAGACCTACACCAAGATCTCGCCGATCGAGCGGGTCCGCGAGATCGACCGACCGATGCTCATCATCCACTCGGAGAACGACTACCGCTGCCCGATCAACCAGGCCGAGGAGCTCTGGGTCGCGTTGAAGCTGCTCGGCAAGGAGGTCGACTTCTACCGCTTCCCGGGCGAGGGCCACGAACTCTCGCGCAGCGGTTCGCCCGTCCACCGCGTGCAGCGTGGCGAGATCATCCTCGACTGGTTCGCCGAGAAGCTCGCGGCATCGGCCGACGGAGCCGGTGGCGGCGGTGGCGAGTAGCCGCCTGCCGATCGCACGAGACGCCGTCGTCGACGTCACCCCGCTCGCCGTCCCGGCGGTTCCGTTCGGTTTCGTCGTCGGCGTGGCGATCACCGAGTCGGCGATGCCTGCGTGGATCGCGTGGCTCACGTCACCCCTCGTCTTCGCAGGTGCGGCGCAGCTCACGATGATCACGCTGGCGGGTACCGCCTCGCTGTGGGCGATCTTCTCGGCGGTGCTCGTGATCAACGCCCGACACGTGATGTACAGCGCCTCGATGTCGCGACCGTTCGGCGCTCAGCCGACGTGGATGCGGTGGCTGGGTCCGCACGTGATGGTCGACCAGGTGTTCGCGTTGGCCGACCGGGCGCGAGACCGGGAACCGACGGAGTTCCGTCGGTACTACCTCACCGCCGCCGGCGTCTTGTTCGTCGTGTGGCACGTGGCGGTCACGGCCGGCACGTTCACCGGCGACGTGATCCCGGCCGGATGGCGCCTCGACTTCGCACCGGCGCTGCTCTTCGTCGGCATGGCACTCCTGGCCGTCGACCGGATGCCGGCCGCCGTGGCCGTCGTCGTCGGCGGCGGCGTGTCTCTCGTGACGTCCGGTCTGCGCGACCGGTTGGGGATCGTCGTCGGGGCGTTCGCCGGAATCGTCGCCGCAACTGCGCTCGACGAGTGGCAGCGCAGCCGACGAGCGACCGACCGGGAGACGGTGGCGTGAGCACGGGATCCGCACTGATCCTGCTGTTCGCCGGGGCGATCACGACCTACGCCGCTCGGGCGGGGCTCATCGTGGCGCTGGCCGACCGGAGCCTGCCGCCGGTCGTCGAGCGGGCGCTCGCCCACGTCGGGCCCGCGGTGCTGGCTGCACTCGCCGTCAGCCTCGCCGTCGGCGGCGAGGGGATCGACTCGCTGTCGGGTCCCGAGGCGGCCGCCATCGTGGCCGCCGGTCTGGTGGCCGTGCGCACCCGCAACCTGATCTGGACGTTCGTGGGTGGGCTCGGCGTCCTGCTGCTCCTCGAAGCGCTCGTCTGAGCGCGTCTGGCATGCTCGCGACATGCCGGTCGCAGAGGTCAACGGTCAGTCCATCAACTACGTCGACAGCGGTGGCGACGGACCCGCCGTCATCTGGAGTCACGGGTTCCTGATGGACCACACGATGTTCGACGCACAGGTCGCAGCCCTCTCGGGCGACTATCGGTGCATCGCGTGGGACGAGCGCGGGTTCGGCGCGACGCCGGCCACCGGGCCGTTCACCTACTGGGACTCGGCCGACGACGCCGTGGCGCTGCTCGACCACCTGGGCGTCGAGCAGGCGGTGTTCGCCGGGATGTCCCAGGGTGGATTCCTCTCGATGCGGGCGGCGCTGGCCCATCCCGACCGCGTCCGCGCGCTCGTCCTGATCGACACGCAGGCCGGGACCGAGGAGGACGAGGTCATCCCGCAGTACGAGGGCATGCTCACGCATTGGCTCGGCGACGAGCCGCTCGGCGACATCGGCGAGATCGTGGCCGGGCTCATCCTCGGCGACCCCGACCTCTCCGCGACATGGATCCCGATCTGGGAGGGTCGTCGTTCGGAGATGACCGAGCATCCGGGCACCTGCCTGCTCACCCGAGACGACATCACCGATCGCCTCGGCGAGATCACGTGCCCGGCGCTCGTGATCCACGGCGACGCCGATGCGGCGATCCCGCTCGCGAAGGGTCAGGTGCTCGTCGACCACATCGGCGGCCCGACCTCACTGGTGGTGATGCCCGGCGGCAGCCACGCCGCCAACATGACCCACCCGACCGAGACGAACGAGGCGATCGCGTCGTTCCTCAGCTCACTCGGCTGAGGCCGCGGGTCACGCGTAGCGGGAGGCGAGGTCGGTGAGGATCGCCTGGCACTCGTCGGCGGTGCGGCCGAGGATGTCGGCCACCGGCTCGACCTCGTCGATCCGGCCGGCGACCTGACCCGACAGAGCGAGGCTCGCGTTCATGTCGCCACCGAAGTAGAGGTCGAGATGGGTGCCGACCAGCGCGGTCATCGCATTGGTCTCGGTGTCGAACTCGAGCGACTCCGACTTCTCGGTGCGCAACGCCCGCAGCGACGGCGACGTGTGCCGGTTGAGGAACACCGTGTCGGTCTCGGCCGCGTCGATGATCGACTGCTTCCAGTTCTCGTGAACGGGCGACTCGGCGGCCGACACCATGCGGGTGCCCATCTGGACACCCTCGGCGCCCAGTGCGAACGCCGCAGCCATGGTGCCACCGTCGACCATTCCGCCTGCGGCGATGATGGGGACGTCGACCTTCGACGCGACGAGCGGGAGCAGCACCATCAGTGCGACGTCGCGCGGGTTCTTGAATCCTCCGCCCTCTCCCCCCTCGACGACGAGCCCGTCGACGCCGGCTTCGACCGCCTTGAGTGCACCCTTCAGCGTGGGCACGACGTGGAACACGGTGAGCCCGGCCTCCTTGAGCTGAGCCGTGTACTGCATCGGGTTGCCCGCCGACGTGGTGACGAAGCGGACACCCTGGTCGATGACGAACTGCACGATGTCGGGATCGCGGACGAAGGCCTGAGCGATGTTGACGCCGAACGGCTTGTCGGTCAGATCGGCCATCTTGGCGATCTCGGCGCGAACGGCGTCGAGCTGACCCGACGAGGTCTCGATGATGCCCATGCCCCCGGCGTTCGACACCGCTGAGGCCAACTGAGCCCGGGCGATCCATCCCATCGGTGCCTGGACGATCGGCAGCTCGACACCGAGCATCCGGGTGACGCGGTTGTCGAAGCGAGTCGAGGCGGGGGCATCGTCGTGGAGGTCGGCCATGTCCTTCATCATGCACGTCGGACCACGCCGACATCGTGCTCGGCATGCTCCGCGACGACCGATGTGGGAGGCTGCCGGGATGGGGAAGGACAGGGGACTCACACGAATCGCGACGGTGTTCGTGGCGGCCGGTCTCATCGGCGCTGCGTGCGGCTCCGACGGCGAGTCGAGTGACGACACCTCGCCACCGGCCACCGAGGCCGAGACGACCGACACCGACGCACCGGTCGAGACCGAGGCACCGCCCGAGACCGAGCCACCCGCCACCGAGGCACCGGTCGAGACCGACCCGCCCGCCGACACCGAGGTCCCGACCGACGACGAAGGCTCCGACGACGGACCGGCCGAAACCGATCCGCCCGACGACTCCACCGCGCCCGCCGAGTACGACTTCTCGGCGATCGGGCCGATCGTCGACGGCTTCGTGTCGGAGCGCGGTCTCAACGGTGCCGGCCTCCTGGTCGTCGACGCCGAGGACGGCCTGGTGCACGAGGAGTACTGGGGCGAGTTCGGACCCGACCGCATCTCGCTCATCGCCTCTGCCAGCAAGTCGGTCGCGGCGATCGTGCTGAATCGACTCGACGACGACGGCGTGATCGACCTCGACCAGCCCGTCGCCGAGATCACCGGCTGGGACGCCAACCCCGAGATCACGACCGCTCAGCTCCTGTCGAACAGCTCCGGGCTCATCGGACTCGCAGAGTCGCTCACGTCGCCGCCGTACCTGTGCTCGTTCGTCTTCGACGGCACCCTCACCGGATGCGCCGAGACCGTGTTCACCACGCCTGAAGACGACGACCAGGTCATCCCTCCCGACACCGAGTTCCGGTATGGCGGGGCGCAGTGGCAGATCGCCGGCGCAGTGGCCGAGATCGCCTCGGGGGAGAGCTGGGACGAGTTGATCCAGCGCATCGTCGTCGAGCCGTGCGGACTCGAGGCCTTCGGCTTCGCCAACCACTTCTCGCAGTACAACTCGGGCTTCGACTATCCGGCCGACTGGGACGGCGACCCGGCCTCGCTCGCCCCGACCGACAACCCCAACATCGAAGGCGGTGCGTACACGACGCCCGGCGACTACGCCGATCTGTTGCTCATGCAGCTCCGCGGTGGGATGTGCGGTGAGAACCAGGTGGTCTCACCCGAAGCGCTCGACACGATGCATTCCGACCGGATCGCCGAGGTCTACGAGGGCTCGGCCGGCGAGGGCACGGGCTACGGCATGGGATGGTGGGTCGATCGGGGCCGCGGACTGCTCAACGATCCGGGTGCGTACGGGGCGTTCCCGTGGCTCGACCTCGACGACGGGTACGGCGCCTACCTGGTGATCGAGCTCAACAGCCCGACCGGCGCCGAGCTCGCCGGCCTTCTGTTCGACCCGGTCGAGGAGGCGGTCCTCGCCGCGGGCTGACCACTCGCGATCCGTCGTCGGGAGTCCTCGATGAGGTGGGGCTGGTTCGCTGCGGTCGCAGCCGGCCTGGCGCTGTTCGCGGCATGTCGTGACGGCGGTGGTCCGCCCGCTCCGAGCACCTCCGCGACGGCCGACGGATACGACTTCTCCGCGATCGGTCCGATCGTCGCCGAGTTCGTCGGGCGGAGAGGGCTCGAGGGTGCCGGACTCGTGGTGGTCGACGCCGAAGCGGGCGCGTCCGGACTCGGCGACGGCATCGTGCACGAGGAGTACTGGGGTGACTTCGACGCCGACCGCGTCTCGTTGATCGCCTCGGCGAGCAAGCCGATCACGACGATCGTGCTGCTCCAACTGGCCGAGCAGGGTCTGCTCGACCTCGACGCTCCGATCGCAGATCTCACCGGCTGGGACGTTCCGGCGCCGATCACGACGGCGCAACTGCTGTCGAACAGCTCGGGCCTCGTGGGGATCTTCCGGGACGAGGACGACGAGCCGTACCGCTGCCAGAACCGCGCCGAGGGAACGCTCCTCGACTGCGGACGAGCGATCGCCACCACCCAAGAGGACGCCGCCGACGTCCGTCCACCCGACACCGTGTTCGACTACGGCGGTGGTCAGTGGCACGTTGCCGGCGCCGTCGCCGAGGCGGTGTCGGGACGATCGTGGGCCTTCCTCGTGGCCGATGGCGTCGCCCGGCCGTGCGGACTTGCGAGTCTCACCTTCACGAATCCGTGGATCGACGACGGGGGCGGCGGCGGGTATCCACACGCGCTCGCCGCCGACCCGCCGGCCACGTCGAATCCCAACGTCGAGGGCGGAGCCCGCTCGACGGCTCGCGACTACGCCCAGATCCTGCTGCTCCACCTCCGCGGCGGTCTCTGCGGCACGGAACGAGTCCTCCGTCAGGAGTCGATCGATCGCATGCTCGCCGACCGGATCGCAGAGGTCGACGGCGGCGACGCGTACGAGCCCGATCGGGGCTACGGGCTCGGATGGTGGATCGATCGCACGACGGGACGGCGCACCGCCGAGGGTGCGTGGGGTGCGTGGCCGTGGCTCGACGTCGACGGTCGTCACGGCGCCTACCTCGTGATCGAGGCCGACACGCTCACCGGTCGTGACCTCGCCGAGCGACTGTACGACCCGATCGCCGAGGCCGTGCTCGCCGGTCGCTGACCACCCGGTCGGCGGACCGCCTGTTCGATCAGAGCTCGTGGTGACCGAACGTGTCCCAGTGGGTGAGCTCGGAGGCCGGGAGTCGGGGGGCCGGCTTGAACTCGGTGCCGACCGTGTAGGCGATCGGGAACAGTCCCGCCTGCGTGTAGCGGTCGAACGGGATCCCGAGCAGCTCGGCGACCTCTTTCTCATTCGGGAGGTGGAGGGTGGTCCAGGCCGACCCCATGCCGCGCTCGCGGAGGGCGAGCATGAAGCTCCACACAGCCGGGAGCAACGACCCCCATGCGCTCGCCTGGCGGAACGTGGGCGTGCCCTCGTCGAGGCGACCCTCGATCATGGGGATCAGCAGGTACGGCACCTCGTGGAAGTGCTCGACGAGGTGCCACGCCGACGACTGCACGGCGTCCTTCCGTTCGGTCCGCGTGTCGTCGGCCCCGTACTCGGCCTTCGGTTGCTGGGCGTACCACTCGAAGTTGGTCCGGTAGAAGTCGGCGATCGCCTTCTTCTTGTCGGGGTCGCCCACGATCATCCACTGCCAGCCCTGACGATTCGACCCGGTCGGCGCCTGCTGCGCGATGTCGACGCACTCGAGGATCACGCCCTTGTCGACCGGCTTCTCGAGATCGAGCCGCTTGCGCACCGAGCGGGTGGTGGTCAGGACGTCGTCAGCGGAGAGTTCGAGATGCATGGCTCCGAACCTATTGCCGGAGCGCTCGCTGCTTACGATCGCCGCCATGAGCATGCTCGAGGGTCAGACGGCGATCGTGATCGGCGGTCACAGCGGGTTCGGCGAGGCGATCAGCCAGACGCTCGCCCGCGAGGGGGCGCACGTGGTGATCGGTGGCCGTCGGCTCGACGCGGTCCGGGAGGCGGCGAGCGCCGTCGGCGGGACAGCGGTCGAGTGCGACATCACCGATGACGACCACGTCCAGGCGATCGTCGCCCAGACGGTGGAGCAGCGCGGCCGGCTCGACGTGTTCGTCAACTGCGCCGGGTACTCCGAGTCGACTCCGATCGCCGAGCTGACCCCCGAGAAGCTGGGCGACATGCACGCCGTTCAGATCGTCGGCGCGATGTACTGCATGCGCCACGCCGGCAACGCGATGCGCGATGTCGGCAACGGTGGATCGTTCGTGTCGATCAGTTCGCTCACGGCGCACAATCCGGCGCGCGGGCTCGCGGCCTACGCCAGCGCGAAGGCCGGACTCGAGTACGCGACCCAGATCGCCGCGGTCGAGTACGGCGACGCGAAGATCCGGTTCAACGCCGTGTCGGCGTCGCTGATCGAGACGCCGATGACGGCCGGCGCCTTCCAGGTGCCCCCGGTGATCCAGGCGATGGAGGAGATGACGCCCATCGGTCGGATGGGCACCCCGCAGGACATCGCGAACGCGGTGCTCTTCCTGTCGACCGATCTCGGATCGTTCGTGACCGGTCAGACGATCTGCGTCGACGGCGGCGCATCGCTCCTCGCGCTGCCGACGCCGCAGATGTACGCCGACGTCGGTCGGCGGTGGAAGGAAGCTCAGACCACGTGAACGACCTCGACCACACTCCGCTCTGGACCCCGACTCCGCAGCGCATCGCGTCCTCCAACGTCGAGGCGTTCCGACGACGGTTCTGCCCCGGCGTCGCCGACTCCGACGGCGTGTGGCGGTGGTCCGAGGATCGGCCGGGTGAGTTCTGGCGCGCGATCTGGGACGTTGCGGGCGTCATCGGTGAGC
>JBCCTP010000016.1:0-22237 GCA_039198505.1 Actinomycetota bacterium
CGTGGCGGGAGCGCTGGCGGTTCGACCGCACACCGTCGACTCGCTCTGCGACGCGATCACCGCCGAGCGCAGGAAGGTCCTCGAGGCCGTCGCCGACCTCCGCTCCGTCGCACTGTGCCGGCCGAACCTCGACGATCCAGCGGTCTTCGAACTCGTTCCCTCGCGACTCGCCGAGCTCGCCGCAGCGATCTCACCGGCGCCGCCGGCCATGGATCGATCGATCGGCTACGGCATGACCGACGAGGAACGCGACGTGCTCGGTCGATACTTCTCGGGACGGACCCTGCGCGAGATCCCGGTCAACCGGGCGAGCCGCCGCGTGGTCCTCGAACGACTCGCCCTCGAGTTCGAGATCGGTGAGTCGTACACCGAACGCCAGGTCGTCGACCTGCTCCGGAGGTTCCACCCCGACCACGCAGCCCTCCGGCGCTACCTCGTCGACGGCGAGTTCCTCGATCGCACCGACGGTCGCTACTGGCGAGCGGGCGGACGGGTCGACATCGACTCGGTGATCGAGCTCGACGACGGTCGCGGTGACGAAAGCGCCTGATGGCCACCTGGACCTGCCCGAACTGCGACCGGACCTTCGGTCAGAAGGGACGCGGGCACATCTGCAAGCCGGGCATCACCGTCGACGAGTACCTGTCGGAGGCGCTCCCGATCACGGGCCCGATCCACGAGCGGATCCTCGACCACGTCGCGACGCTCGACGGCGACCTCATCGTCGATCCCCTCGACGCGGGGATCATGTACAAGCACGACGCGATGTTCGCCATGATCACGTCGAAGACGAAGTGGGTCGCGCTCACGGTGCAGCTCCCCCGCAAGCTCGAGTCGGGACGGGTCTCACGCAAGGTCGTCGACTACGGGAACCTGTTCTCGCACGTCTTCAACCTCACCGATCCCGACCAGATCGACGACGAGATGTGCGACTGGCTCACCGAGGCGTTCTTCCGTCGCACGCCCGGCATGGGACCGGGGGACGAGGCGAGCCCGAGCTCCGACCCGATGGTCCCCGACGACGTCGACCTCGGTCCGCTCGGCTGACCGCGCGTCCCGCGGCCCGTCGACCTCGACCCGTTCGACTGACCACAGCACCGGCCGAGTGACGCGGCGAACTCGCGAACCGGTGGCCGGCGCGCGCCGTCGAACAGAGCATGACCGCCATCGCGACGCCACATCTCGTGATCGCCGGCGCCGCCGGCATCGCCGCCTTCCTCGGAGCCGCCTGCGACCTCGGCGGCGGCTCGGGCCACCTGCTCGACGACGTCGAGATCGACCTCTCGGCCGACACGTCTCCCGACGACGGTGTCGAGCTCCTCACCGCCGGCGGGGACGAACGCATCCGGTTGCCGGACTCTCCCGAGGTCGGCGAGCGGGTGCCGTTCGAGACCACGGCCGAGACCCGATTGGAACGCAACGACCTCAGTTGGTCGACCGGCATCCGGTTCGCCGGCATCGACGTCGCCGTCGAGGTAGCCGGCGAGGATCCCGCCGTCGAGACGACGATCGAGCAGATCGATGGGACGCCCCTCTCCGATCACGCCGATCCGTCGATGTTGGCGCACGTCGATCGGAACACGTTCGACGTGCTCTTCCCCACGGAGCCCGTCGGCGAAGGTGCGGTGTGGACCGTCACCGGTGTGCTCGATCGGCCGCCGTTCCCTGCGGTCGCGATCGAGACCCGGTTCGATCTGATCGAGTTCGACGACGATCGCATCGTCGTCTCCATCTCCCAGAGCGCGTCGTTCGAGCTGCTCGTGGCCGGAGTTCCCGTCACCGGCTTTCTGGACGCGAGCGGGACGGCGGTCGTGAGCCGAATGTCGCCGCTCGACGTCGACGTCGACTTCGAGCAGAGCGGCGTGGTCACCACCGACGGCATCGACACCGTCGTCGAGTTCGACCTGTCGACCGAGTCGTCCTGACGTCGCTGGCCTCCGACCGTCGCCGCCGCTCAGCGACGGGCCGATCGTTCCTTCACCGATTCGAGGTACCCGGTCGTGGCGAACGAGAGCTCAGGCGCGAGGTCGCGGTCGATGTCGCCCCACTCGTCGACGATCCGCGGAAGCAGCCCGCGTGCGATCTCGGCACACACGAGGCTCACCTGTGCATAGCCGACCACCGACGGCGCATCCGCCCGCACCATCACGTCCTCGATGTGCGAGCGATACCGCTCACGGAGACGCTCGCCGGCGTCGGCGAGTGGTCCTGCGGCGGCGAGCCCGGAGAACAGTGTGCGAAACGCCGGCCGGCGAGCTGCAACATCGATGACGCGGCCGACGACGTGATCGACGATCACCTCCAACGGAGAACGGACCGTCGGCTCACCATCGACCCCGACGTCGAGATCGCCGAGCTCGGAGAACACCCGATCGATCTCCTCGCTCAGGTCAGCCACCACCGCCTCGAGGACCGCCTCCTTGTTGCGGAAGAACTGGTAGAGACTGCTCTTGGGGACGTTCGCGCGAGCGGCGATGTCGCGCACGCTCGCTCGGTCGTAGCCCTGTTCGGCGAACGTGGCCTCGGCGGCGTCGAGGAGACGGCGGACCGCGCGGCGACTGCGGTCCTGCTGGGGGGTCCGGACGACGCCCGGCGTGTCGATCGCCACGCCTCCCGAGGGTACCAACGGGTTGCCGAACGTGAACGCTTGGTCATATTTTGTGGGCCATGAACATGACCGTTCGTTCACATTCGTCCTCAGCTCCTCGACACCTTCATCTTCGACACCGGCGCGTCTGGCAAGCCGCCTTCCTCGTGCTGGCGCTCATCCCGACGATCAGCTCGCTGCTGATGCTGTTCGTCGGTGTCGAGCGCTTCCTCGAGCCCGCTCAGATCGACGCGGCGCTGGACAGCACCTACCGATACCTGGGTGGCGTGTACCTCGGAGTCGCGTTGGTGGCGTGGTGGTGCATTCCCCGAATCGAGGAGCGCTCGGAGGCTCTCGTCGCGGTCACGGGGGCGATCTTCCTCGGCGGGATCGGCCGGCTGGTGTCGATCGCCGACTTCGGCGCGCCGTCAGCTGCGACGTGGGCATTCCTCGTCATCGAGCTGGGAGCGCTGTTCCTCGCGCTCGCGCTCCGCCGCAGCCTTGCGCCCACCCCGCACGCACGCAGTGCGAGCTGATCGCCGGGCGATCTCCGCACCGACCGCGATCGTGCCTCAACCACCGTCGGCGGCGTCGATGAGTCCGGCCAGCAGCGCCTCGGCAGCAACGTACGTACCGCCGTTGTAGATCGGCTGGACGAACTCGACGACGTTGCCGTCCTGGACCGCCGGGATCCGTTCCCACAGAGGGCTCTCGACGAGCGGCGAGATACTGCTCGGCTGGCCGTCTCGGGCCGCCGTCGTGACCAGCACGTCACCATCGATCACGTCGAGTTGCTCGTTCGAGAATCCGAGGAACCCGCGGTCGGACTCCTGCACCGGGCTGTTGCCCATGTCGACCTCGTAGCCCGCCTCGGCGGCGACCGATCCGGCGAACGCCAGCTCGACGTCGAGGAGGAAGTTGGCATCACCCGCTCCCCGCACGAAGGAGATCTCCACGTCGGCGGCGTTCGCCGGCACCTGGTCGAGGAGCGCCTCGTACCGAGCCGTCACCGGCTCGACGTCGGAGTCGGGCACGCCCGCGGCCAGCATCGTCTGGTCGAACGCCGACCGCCAGGCCGCGTTGTTCTCGCGATCGATCATCACGGTCGGAGCGATCTGCGATGCGGCGTCGTAGCTGTCTGCCTGGAAGAACTCGAGCAGGATGAGATCGGGATCGAGGGATGCGATGGCCTCGAGATTGAGTTGCGCACCGACTCCGACCTCGAGCACGGTCGATGCGTCGAAGTCGGCGAGTGCCCCCATCTCGATCAACGGGCGGAACCAGTTGTCGATCGAACCGTCCGGAACTCCGACCGGGATCGTGCCGACCGAGAGCAGGTGTGTCGCGACGGCTTCGCTCGCGGTCACGATGCGAGCGGAGCGCGCCGGGACCTCGGTCGTGCCGAGTGAGTGCTCGATGAATCGGGGCGTCTCGGGCTGCACGGTCGTCGTCGGAGCCGGTTCGATCGGCGGCGTCGTCTCGGGCTGCACGGTCGTCGTCGGAGCCGGTTCGGTCGGTGGCGTCGTCTCGGACACGATGGACTCCTCCGACGCGTCGGTGTCAGGAACTGCGGTGGCGTCGTCGAGTGGGGTCGGCGGAGCCGAGTCCGCGGCGTCGGTCTCGGCGTCGGAGCCGGATGAGGCGCCCCCGTTGTCCGACGCGCCGTCATCGGAGCAGGCGGCGACGAAGAAGAGGGCCGCCGCCGTGAACAGCATCGATCCCCGCGCTCGTGCGCTCATTCCGTCTCCCGAGAGGTCGGCCACGACATCTCGGGCAAGGTAGGGAGCCACATCGCGCCCACGCGGCCAATCTCCGGATGCAGACGGCCAACTCCTGCCGTCGCCTCTCCGTTCATCGGACGTCCCGATCACCGACGCCGCGTACATGGAGGGGTTGACACCCAGTTCGGCCGAGAAAGCCCGGGCGAACGCGTTGGTCGAGGCGTACCCGCACCGGCGGGCGGTCTCCCCCACCGAAAGTCCCTCGGCCAGCAGACGCATCCCGGAGTGCACGCGCAGTCGACTCCTCCACTTCCCGAAGGTCAGGCCCGTCTGGTCAGAGAAGAGCCTCCGCAGGGTGCGCTCACTGGCGCCGATCACGGGAGCCCAATCGGCGAGCTCCCGACGCGATCCCGGATCGGAGACGAGGTGATCGGCCACCTCTCGCGCACGGGGGTCGGTCGGGAACCGAAGCGGAACCGGGCTCGTCGCGAACGCATCACGAAGTCGGTCGACGACCACGGAGAGGAGCGGAACGGACCAGCGGGAATCCGGCTTTCGATGAAGCTCAGTGAGGAGCGCGCCGGCGAGGTCGCCGACCTGGAAGGTGACGATCCGGGACCACGCGCTCGGACACGACGACGAGCGGATGTGTGCGCTCCACCACGTCTGCGACGCCTCGACCGTGTAGGGGACTCCCGACGGGACCCAGAGCGATGACGGCGCCGACACGACGCGCGAGAGACGAGCTGTCCGGACCTGGAGCGCCGCCGCTGCGGGCCAGACGAGTGTGTGGTCGTCAGCGCTGAACATCTCGACGATGCGGGAGGTCGTCGGGTCGACGGCGCACTGATGCTGGACGACCCTTCGGAGCTCTACTCCCTGCGCTGACAGCACGGCTCGGAAGCTAGCGAGACGACGACCGTGCGTCGCTCCCATCAGACGATCGGCGCTGCGCAGGCGACCGAGTGCGTCAGGCGCCGGTCGTGACGGCGGCGACGAGGAGCGCGGCCGGCAGACCGATGATCGTCGAACCCTTCACCGCGCCGACGGCGTGATACCGGTAGTCGTGCATCGGGGGGTAGCCCGGGACCTCCATGAACGAGGGCGAGATCCACGTGTAGATCACGATGTCGAGCACGACGAGGTCGACCACGTTGCCGATCACGATGACCGACCAGGCGACGAGGAACCGCCCTCCGAACCCGACGTCGTGCTCGGACGCCACCCACCACGTGGTCGCGATCATCCCGCCGAGGATCGACGCGATCACCAGCACGAAGCTGACCGCCGACCGGACGGTCCTCGGCGTCGGCTCCCGGCCCTCGCTGACCTCGTTGACGAACCCCTCGGGGTACCACTTGAAGATGCCCAGGACGACGGTCGAGAAGACGAGTGACGTCAGGACGGCACCGATGAGGGTGTCGGTGACCATGTCACTCAGCCGACCGCCGCAACGAGCTGCGGGCCGATCGAGTCGAGCAACCACGGAACCGCCAGGACCGACGGCACCCGCACCGCCACCGCCTGGTCGCCGGTGAGTTCGATCACGCGTCCGTCACTCGCCGCCGCGGTGGCGGCGAAGACCGGCGAATCTCGGATCGCGGCGGCAGCGTCCTCGCTCGCGTAGAACATCATCACCACGTCGGTGTCGATGAGTGCGAGCTGCTCGGGCGAGATCATGGCCCCGGTCCCGGGTTGGCGGGGAAGGTCGGCGACCGAGGGAGCGATGCCGAGACCCAGCTCGGCGAAGAACCGATTCGCGACATCGGCGGGTTCGGTCACGCTGATCACGGCACCGGGAGCGGGCACGACATTGAAGGTGTACGTCGCGCCGTCGAGGCCGGGTGCGTCCGTGCGCAACCGGTCGATCGAGGCACTCGTCGACGCGATGACGGCGTCGGCCTCGTCGGGCATCCCGACGGCGGCGCCGACCACGATGGTGACCTCCTGCCAGCTGTCCTGGAAGGGAGCGGTGAGGAACGGCACGGTCGGGGCGATCTCCTCGTAGAGCCCGTACGCCGACTCGTCGACAGCCGACGTGGCGGCGAGGATCAGGTCGGGCTCGAGAGCGGCGACCTGTTCGAGGTTGAAGGCCCCGCTGAAGTCGGAGACGAGAAGTGTGGTCGCCGATGGATCGATCGCTCCGTCCCACCAGACGTACAGGCCGTCGGGCGCGGTCGGGTTGCTCGGAGCACCGACCGGGGCGACGCCGAGAGCGAACAGAGCGTCGGCCTCCGGGGTGCCGAGCGCGACCACACGTTCGGGCGGCGACTCGATGAGGGTCTCGCCGAGGCCGTGCTCGATCGTGACCGGGAAGGCCGCAGCATCGTCGGCTGGCTCGGTGTCCGCCGGCGCCTCGGTCTCGACGGGGCCTTCGGTCACCGTCGGCGCGTCGGTCTCGACGGGCGGTTCGATCCCAGGGGGTGCGGCCGTGTCGGCGGGTTCGGTCTCGGCCGTCTCCGGGGTGGTCGAGATCGGATCGGTCTGCGCTGCGGTGTCCGAGGAGGTGTCGGCGGTCGCGTCGTCGTCACCGCATGCGGCGAGCGCCACGAGTGCGGTCGCCACGAGCACGGTGAGCCGGGTCCGGGAAGGTCGAGCGGTCGATGTGAGGGGCACCTGACCGAGTCTGTCGGCCACCGTCCTTCAAGTCAACAGTGTGTGCACTTGAAGGACGAGTCGCTACCGTCGCGTCATGAGCGCGCCGTCCGGAACCCGACGACGCCCGAGCCATCGGGGAGGCCGACCGACACTGACCCGGGAGCGCGTCGCCGAGGCGGCACTCGACATCGCCGGGGCGGAAGGGTTCGGGTCGGTCACGATGCGACGGGTCGCACAGCACCTCGACGTCACGGTGCGAGCGCTCTATCGCTACGTCACGGGGCGGCAGGATCTCGTCGATCTCACCGCGGCGATCTTTCTGGCCCGGGCCCCTCGGAGCACGTTCGACCTCGACGATTGGGAGGAGAGCGTCCGCCGTCACTGCGGCGACATTCGGCGCCACTACCGATCTCATCCGCGGGTCCTGCTCGGCCCTCTCGACGAGAACGTGACCCCGAGCGGCGTCGACGAGAAGCGCATCGTTCTCGCCGAGGACGTCCTCCGATTTCTCACCGGCATCGGGTTGTCGCTCGCGGACGCCGTCACGATCCGGAATCAGATCCTCCTCGACGTCTTCGCATTCGTGCTGGCGATCGATCACACCGCCGATCGACTGCCCACCGACCGGCCGACCGACGATGACACGGTCCGGCTGGACGCACCGGTGCCCGAGGTGTGGCTCGACGCCCACCCCGAACTCGACGCCCCGCTGAGTCGAGCCGCACTCGACCTCGACGTCCGGTCACCCGACGAGATGTTCGATGACCTCGTCGACAACGCCATCGCCGCGATCCGTTGGAGGCTCGACCGGTCAGGCACGTGATCGAGGCTCAGTCGGTCGGCGCCGGCCTCCAAGGAAGATCGCCGCGGCCGAGGGACGCCAACAGACCGCGGACGTAGGAGCGCAATGCCCAGAAACGAGGAGTCGAGATGAGTCTGTTCCGTCGATCCCGATCCAGCTCCCAGCTGTTCGGGGAGGTGACCGAGACCGTGCAGCTGTCGCCGTCGATGATCCGCGTCGTGTTGGGCGGCGAGGGGCTCGGCGGATTCGAACCGCAGCCGTTCACCGACAGCTACGTCAACCCGATGTTCGTTCCCATCGGCTCACCCCTCGTTCCGCCGTTCGACCAGAAGTCGGCGAAACGACTCGACCGCGAGCATCAACCTCGTCCCCGCCGGTTCACCGTCCGGCGGTGGGATGCCGACCGCGGCGAGCTGACCATCGACTTCGTCGCCCACGGTGACGTCGGATACGCCGGACGCTGGGCGCAGCACGCAGAGCCAGGGGATCGACTCCAGGTGTCACAACCCGGCGGCGGATACCGGCCCGATCCCGGCGTCGACGGGCACCTCCTCGCCGGTGACGAGAGCGCCCTTCCGGCGATCGCGGCCTCTCTCGACGCCATGCCCGACGACGCGCGAGGGCACGTCGTCGCCGTCGTCGACGGAGCCGACCACGAACTCGACCTCGAGCACCCGGCGGGGATCGAGGTGACCTGGCTCCACCGGGTCGGTGCCGACCGACCCGACCAGCTGCTCGTCGACGCGATCGCCGCACTCGATCTCGCCGGCGACTCGCCGCAGTGCTTCGTCCACGGTGAGGCCGGCGAGACCCGTGCCGTCCGCAAGCACCTCAAGAACGACCGTGACCTCGACATCGACGGGTCCTCGATCTCGCCGTACTGGCGCCGGACCTACACCGACGAGGACTGGCGCAAGGTCAAGGCCACGTGGCTCAAGGAGCAAGCACGCGACGACTGACATCGCCTGGGCGAGCTCGCCAGCGTCGGCCGAATCAGCGGTTGTGACGCACGGCATCGAATCGCCGAAGACCAACGCACAGCGCTGCTGCGACACCCACCTCTAGGGTCCCTCACCGCACGAGTGAGGCAGACCATGCGAATCGGAGTGTTGAGCGAACGAGGTGAGCGCGAGCGGCGAGTCGCGCTGTCCCCCGATGGGGCGCGTCGACTCGGCGACTCCGGCCACGTCATCGTCGTCGAGAAAGGCGCCGGGGAGAACGCCGGATTCCGCGACGACGAGTACCTCCACGTCGGAGCGTCGGTGGCGACCCGGGCGGAGGTGATCGAGGCGGCCGGCGCCGTGGTCGGGATCGACGGGCCCGACGAGGCTGCGCTCTCGGAGCCGGAGTGGTCGGTCCTCGGCTCCGACCACCTCGTGGTCGCGTTGCACGACCCGCTCGGTCAGCCGGAGCGGGCGACGGCGTTGGCCGCCACCGGGGCGACCACCCTCTCGCTCGAACTGGTCCCCCGGACCACCCGTGCGCAGTCGATGGACGTCCTGTCGTCCATGGCGACCGTCGCCGGGTACGAAGCGGTGCTGCTGGGCGCCAGCCGGATCCCGAAGATGATCCCGATGCTCATGACGGCGGCCGGGACGGTCCCACCCGCCCGGTTCCTGGTGCTCGGCGCGGGCGTGGCCGGCCTCCAGGCCATCGCCAGCGCTCGACGGCTCGGTGCGGTCGTCGAGGCCTACGACATCCGCCCCGCAGCGCAGGAACAGATCCGCTCGCTCGGCGCCCGAGCGGTCGAGCTCGAGCTCGACACCGCCGATTCGGAGGGCGCCGGCGGCTACGCGGCCGAGCAGACCGATGAACAGAACCGGCGCCAGCTCGAACTTCTCGCTCCGTACGTGGCCGAGGCCGACGTGGTCATCACGACCGCGGCGGTCCCCGGTGCGACGAGTCCCGAGCTGGTCACGCCGTCGATGATCGAGGCGATGCGGCCGGGCTCGGTCGTCGTCGACCTCGCAGCGGAGCGGGGCGGCAACACCCGCCTGACCCGGCCCGACGCCGAGGTCGACCACGCCGGCGTGCTGATCCTCGGCCCGACCGATCTCACGTCCCGGGCGCCGACCACAGCGAGCCAGATGTTCTCCACCAACGTCGTCTCGCTGCTCCGCCACCTCGCGCCCGACGGCGAGCTGGCACTCGACCTCGACGACGAGATCATCGCCGGCACCGTCCTGACCCTCGACGGCGACGTACGTCATCCGGCGGTGCGGGAGCGGCGCGGCCTCGCCGACCCGGCCGGAGCGACGTCGGGCGCAGCGCCGTCGCCAGCCGAGTCGACCGTGTCGACATCGATCGAAGGAGAGTCCCCGTGAGCTTCGTCCTCGCCCTCACCCTGTTCGTCCTGGCGGTGTTCCTCGGGGTGGAGCTGATCTCCAAGGTTCCACCGACGCTCCACACGCCGCTCATGTCGGGGTCGAACGCCATCAGCGGGATCACGCTCGTCGGCGCCCTCGCCTCCGCCGGGACCGAGCACTCGACCCTCACGACCGTGCTGGCCACCGTCGCGGTCACCCTCGCGACGATCAACGTCGTCGGCGGGTTTCTGGTGACGCACCGGATGCTCGGCATGTTCTCCCGGAAGCGCTGATGTCCGACGAGTTGATCCAGTTCGGCTACCTCGCCGCCGCCGTCCTCTTCATCCTCGGCATCCGGGGTCTCGCCCGCCCGCGAACCGCCGTTCGCGGCAACCTGCTCGGGTCGCTGGGCATGCTCGTCGCCGTCGTGGTCACGCTCACCGACCAGGACATCATCGGGTACGGCGCGCTCGCTGCGGGGCTGGCGATCGGTGCGATCATCGGCGCCGGACTCGCAATACGGATCCAGATGACCGGCATGCCACAGCTCGTGGCGCTGTTCAACGGCTTCGGTGGTGCGGCGTCGCTGCTCGTCGCCGCCGCCGGATTCATCGAGGTCCTCGACGAGGTCGAGCCCGACCTCCAGACCTCGATCGCCACCGGCGCCGCCCTTGCCGTCGGCGGGGTCACGATGACCGGCAGCGTCGTCGCCTTCGCCAAGCTGCAGGAGCTCGTCGGCGGCGGAGCGATGCCGTCGAAGGTGCTCCAGGTCGTCAACGTCGCGCTCGCCGGTGTGGCCGTCGGGCTCGGTGTGGGGCTCGCAGCCGACCCCGCTCGATGGTGGATGTGGGCACTCGTCGGCGTGAGTCTCGTGCTGGGCATCACGCTCGTCACGCCGATCGGTGGCGCGGACATGCCCGTGGTGATCGCGCTCCTCAACTCGCTGTCGGGTCTCGCTGCGGCTGCCGCCGGTTTCATCCTCGACAACAGCCTCCTCATCATCGCCGGCTCACTGGTGGGGGCGAGCGGGTTCATCCTCACCGGCATCATGTGCCGGGCGATGAACCGCACGCTGCTCAACGTGCTCTTCGGATCGATCGAGGCCGGAGGGGCGACCGCCGACGCCGACGAGGTCTACGCCGGGCGGGTCACGTCGTCGAGCGCCGACGACGTCGCACTGCTGCTCGAGACGGCCGACCGCGTCGCCGTGATCCCCGGCTACGGCATGGCCGTCGCCCAGGCGCAGCACGCCGTGCGCGACCTCACGCGATCTCTGGAGGACCGGAACGTCGAGGTGGTGTTCGGGATCCACCCCGTGGCGGGGCGGATGCCCGGACACATGAACGTGCTGCTCGCCGAGGCCGAGATCCCCTACGAGCAGCTCCTCGAGATGGACACGATCAACCCGACCTTCGACCGCACCGACGTGGTGATCGTGATCGGAGCCAACGACGTGGTCAATCCCGAGGCTCGCGAGAACCCGGAGAGCCCGATCGCCGGCATGCCGATCCTCGACGTCGACAAAGCGCGAACGGTCGTGGTGGTCAAGCGATCGCTGAGCCCGGGTTTCGCCGGGATCCCGAACCCGCTGTTCGCCGCCGACAACACGCTGATGCTCTTCGGCGACGGCCGAGGCGCCGTCGAGGACATGACCAAGGCCCTCGCCGAACTCTGACGGAACGGCGGGATCGTGTCGCCGACATCGTTCGCGTGAGGTCGGGTCGGCCTCGGCTCGATCGGCCGGCGAACCTCTCGAGATCCGACACGGCCCGCCGCGACACGACGGCGACCCGCCGAGCCGCACGGGTACGCGCGAGCTATCGGCAGTCGACGGCAACCTCGAGCGCCCGGCAGATCTCTTGCATTCGCAGTCCGCTGAGTGCTCCGATCCGTTCGGTCAACACAGCGATCGACACCGACTCGATCGAGTCGAGGTTGACCGCGCATCGGCGACCGATCGGATCGTCACCCGGCTCGAGAACGACCTCGCTCGGCAGACCCCTGATCGTGGTGGTGCACGGGGCGACGAGCGAACGGCGCAGGCGCGGGATCGCCGCATCGCGCGACATGATCACCACCGGCCTTCGACCGATCTCGGGAGGCTCACACCACCACAGCTCACCTCGGGCCGGCACGACGCTCACGTCGCTGACGCAGCGTCTCGAAACGAAGCGAGATCGCCCCAGTCGTCCTCGCCGTCGATCGGCTGGGCGTCGTACGCGGCCGCGTAGGCGGCATCGATCTCGGCCGACCGGTAGCGATCGAGGAGAGCCGCGAGCGCCGCATCGACCAGTTCAGCGTCAGTGCTTCCGCCGTGAAGCCGACGCGCGTCGTCGAGCAACGAGCGATCGACGGTCGTGCTGAGTCGTGCGCGAGTCATGCCATCATCATGCCACCCCGGTATTACTCGGACGGGTTCCCGCACACATCCGCCGCGACCATCAAGGGGGCCGAACGACCCTTGCCGCTCCGTCCAACCCTGGTTAGGTTCCGGCCCGTATCCATCGACGACGGCTGACACCGCTGCGGACCCGACCACCGCGACAGTTCGGCGTCACCGCACGTGCCACACCTGGAAGGAGTCGGAAGGTTGAGACCTGACGCAGGTCGAGCGAGCACCACGTCGATCACCGACGGGTTCCGGTTGTTGTTCCCCTTCGCCCGTGTCGGCCGTTCGTCCTATCTCGCGTCGGCGATCACGGCGCTGCTCGGCACGCTCTGTCAGCTGGGCCCCTTCTACGCCGTGTACCGGGCGCTGCTCGGCATGGTCGAGGGCACCGCCACCACGTCCGACCTCACCCGCTGGGCCGCCGTCGCCGCGGCCTTCATCGTCGCCCAGCACGGCCTGATGGCGTGGTCGACATGGCTGTCGCACCGGGCTGCGTTCGCCACGCTCGAACAGGTCCGGCTTCGCATCGGCGACCGACTCGGCAAGGTCCCGCTCGGGTTCGTGACCAACCGACGCTCCGGCGAGATCCAGCGCACCGTCAACGACGACGTCGAACGCCTGGAGCTCTTCCTGGCCCACGCCATCCCCGACCTCTTCGCCGCCGCCGGGACGCTGGCCGTCACCACGGTCTGGCTGTTCGCCGTCGACTGGCGGCTGGCGGTGGCGTCGCTGGCGGTGATGGTGATCTGCGCACCGATCATGGCGCTGGGCGCCCGCCTCGGCGCCGACGGCCTCGGTGAGTACCACCGCTCGTTGGGCCGGATGAACGGGTCGATCGTCGAGTTCGTGCGGGCGATGCCGGTGGTTCGCACGTTCAACCGGTCCGACGAGATCTTCGCCGAGACCCGGGACGCCATCGACGACGCCGCCCGCTACCAGGCCCAGTGGGGTCGGGAGTTCCTGCCGGCCTTCTCGGCGTACTACGTCCTGATCGTGTCCAACGTCGTGACGATCGTCCCGGTCGGCTCGTGGCTGTGGCTGACCGATCGATTGAGCACCGCCGATCTGCTCTTCTTCTTCATCGTCGGTCTCGGCTACCTGGTCTCGGTCACCCGCCTGTTCGAGTTCACCTCACAGCTCACCCACCTCACCCTCGCGGCGAATCTGGTCCTCGAGCTCGACGAGGCAACGCAACTGCCCGAGGTCGACGAGCGGGCCGAGCTTGTCTCGTCCCGGATCGCGGTGGACAGCGTCTCGTTCTCCCACGCGCCACTCGGGCCGGGAGCCTCCTCGCGCCAGGTTCTCGACGGGATCTCCTTCGTCGCCGAACCCGGCAGCGTGACCGCGCTGGTCGGCCCGTCGGGGTCGGGCAAGACGACGCTCGCGAAGCTGCTGTGTCGCTTCTGGGACGTCGACGACGGCTCGATCTCGGTCGGCGACGTCGACGTGCGTGACATGCCGGCGGCCCAGCTGATGGAACAGATCTCGTTCGTGTTCCAGGAGACGTTCCTCTTCGACGACACCGTGCAGGGCAACATCCGACTCGGGCGACCCGACGCCACCGACGCCGAGGTCGAGGCCGCCGCTCGCTCGGCCCAGGCCCACGACTTCATCGAGCGTCTCCCTCGGGGATACGACACCGGGCTGGGTGAAGGGGGCGCTCGCCTCAGCGGCGGCGAGCGCCAGCGGATCGCCATCGCCCGTGCGTTGCTCAAGGACGCACCGATCGTGGTGCTCGACGAGGCGACGGCCTACGCCGATCCCGAGAACGAAGCGGCTCTGCAGGACGCTCTGTCGGAGCTGGTCGCCGGCCGGACGCTGATCATGATCGCGCATCGGCTCTCGACGATCGCCGGCGCCGACCAGATCCTGGTGCTCGACGCCGCCGACGGCGGACCCGGCACCATCGTCGAACGGGGCACCCACGGCGACCTGCTCGCCGCGGGCGGGCTCTACGCCAGGTTGTGGGAGGCCTCCGAGCTCACCGGACGGACGTCGCTCGGCGACGCAGTGCGAGGCGACGATCGGGAACCGGCATGACCGCCACCGACACAGAGGCCACCGACATCGAGGCCACCGACACAGAAACCCGCGACGCCGAGAGCTTCTACCAGGGACCGATCCGCACCACGTGGCGGATCTTCGGTCCCCGCCGATCCGAGCTGACCCGCGCCATCGTGTTGCGCATGGTCCAGGCGGTCTTCGCCGGCGTCCCGGTGGCGATGGTGGCCTGGATCGTCGAGCAGATCCGACTCGACGAGTTCGACGGCGGCGACGCCTGGCTCGCCACCGTCGTGATCCTCGTGTCCCTCGTCGCGCAGTTCCTGGCGGCGTGGGCCTCCAACAGCTACGCCTGGGTGAGCACCTTCGAGGTGATGGGCGAGGCACGCATCCGGGCGCTCGCCCACGTGCAACGCCTCCCGCTCGGGGTGCTGTCCTCTCGGCGCACGGGCGACGTGAGCGCCGCGTTGACCTCGGACTACGAGACGGTCTCCACCTTCGTGTCGTCCTCGCTGCCCGTGCTGTACGGCGCGATCGGGCTCCCGGTGGCGGTGCTGTTCGGGCTCGTGTTCGTCGACGTGGCCCTGACCCTGGCGGTGGCGATCAGCATCGTCGTGGCCGTGCCGTCGTTCCTGTGGGTCAACGCCCGCTTCGCCGTCTCGGCCCGGGAGCGAGCCGACCTGCTCGCCGTCGCCAACACCCGCGTCGTCGAGTACGTCCGGGGGATCAACGAGGCCCGGGCCTACAACCAGGTCGGCCGCCAGCTGGCGTCGTTCCGCTCCGCCGTCGGCGACGTCCGCCGGATCAACGACGCCACCGCCGTCAAGCTCGTCCCGACGGCCTTCGTGGCCATCGGCATCGTCATGCTCGGCGTGCCGATCTCGATCGCTGTGGTGGGGTACCGCGCGCTCGGAGGTCCGGTCGACGTGGGGACCGGGGTGATCTTCCTCGTGTTCGTCCTCCAGGTGTACGCACCCCTGGTGCAGGTCGGCGTACAGGTCGAGAACCTGCGACTCGGCGACGCCGCCCTCCAACAGATCGGCGAGGTCATGGACCTCGCCCCCCAGGAGCAACCGTCGCAGGTGCGGGCCGAGCCGACCTCGGCGGACGTGGTCTTCGAGGGCGTCACCTTCGGCTACGAGGACGGCACCCCGGTTCTGGCCGACCTCGACATCGCCGCCAGCGCCGGCACGATGACGGCGCTGGTCGGATCCTCGGGCACCGGCAAGACCACCATCCTCAACCTGATCGCCCGCTTCTGGGACCCCGACGAGGGCACGGTCCGCATCGGCGGCGTCGACGTCCGCGACCTCACCGCCGACCAGCTCTTCGACGCCGTCACGGTCGTGTTCCAGGACGTGTACCTCTTCGAGGGCACGATCCGGGACAACATCGCCTTCGGTCGACCCGATGCCAGCAACGCCGAAATCGAGGCGGCCGCCGATGCCGCGCAGGCGCACGACTTCATCTCGGCGCTCCCCGAGGGCTACGACACGCGGGTCGGCGAGGGTGGGGCCACGCTCTCCGGTGGCGAGCGCCAACGTGTCTCCATCGCCCGGGCCATCTTGAAGGACGCCCCGATCGTGCTGCTCGACGAACCGTCGGCGTCGGTCGATCCCCTCAACGAGCGCGCCATCCACCAGGCGCTCACCGCCTTGGTCCGCGAGAAGACCCTGATCGTGGTGGCTCACCGCCTGAGCACCATCAGCTCGGCCAATCAGATCGTCGTGTTGGCCCGCGACGCCGACGGCCCGAGCCGCATCGTCGAGCGGGGAGCGCACGACGAGCTGCTGGCCGCCGATGGCGTCTACGCCCACCAGTGGAACGAACGCACCAGGGCCGCCGCGTGGCGGGTGGGGACCTGACGACCGTCGGGTCCGGCGTCGGTCAGTCCTCGATCGGCTTGGTGGCCACCAGACACACGGCGCCGAGGTGATCGCGATGCCGGCCGAACGTCGCACGCATCGTGCGAACGCGTCGCCGTGCCGCCGGCGTCCTCAGCACGTTGAACACGATCCTGGCCACGCCTGCGATGCCTTCGTCATCGATCAGACGTCGAGGATCGAGAAGACCCATCGGCACGGTCGAGCGATGCGTGATCTCGAAGCCGGCACCCTCGAGGATCGCAGTCCAGTCGGCGGCGGTCCGTGGTCGGGCGCCGACGTGGATTGCCCGGGTGAGTTCTCCGCGCACCTCGTCCTGCTTCGCGTCGGCAAGGCCGTCGGGGCGCAGGCAGAGCTCGTGGAGTCCGTACCGGCCGCCCGAACGCAGCACCCGGAACGCCTCGGCGACCATGCGTTCCTTGTGCTCGTGGGATTGCATCGTGAGGTACGCCTCGCCGAGCACGACGTCGGCCGATGCATCGGCCAGGCCCGTGTCGAGGGCCGTCCCCTCGGAGCACGAGTCACGGTCGTCGCGCAGCAGTCGACGGACCGCTGCGACGGCGTCGGGATCGCGCTCGACCGCGGTGTAGCCGGCGGGAGAACGGTCGAGGATCAGCTCGGCCGTCACGCCGAGGCCCGGGGCGAGTTCGACGACGTCGTCCGTGGTCCCGATGGCCAGCTGGCTCAGGAGCGTGTCGGTCATCTTGCGCCCGCCGGGGCGGAGCACCCGCTTGCCCATCCGGGCGAGGAGCCAGTGGCCGGGCATCTTGTCGGGGTCGAGGTCGGCCCCCGGCGTCGGGACGGGGGCATCGGTGGTGGGTTCGGTGGCCGGTTCGGTGGTGTCGGACATGGTCATCTCCTGTGGGTGTCAGTTCGGTTGGCGCCAGCGCAGGGCGCGGCGAGTGAGTGGACGGAGCACGGCGAGCTCCACGACGAGGACGACGGCGATGAGGGTCAGCGCCCAGGCGAACACGTCGGCGGTCTCGACGTTGGCGCGCGCTCGGGCGACCTCGGCCCCGATCCCGTCGGCAGCCGACAGCAGCTCGGCCATCACGGCGACCCGCACCGACTGGCCGACCACGACCGACGCAGCGGCGAGCACCGGGGAGGCGATCGCCGGGGCGACGACGTGGCGGAGGGTGCGGACCCGACCGAGCTCGAAGGCCGCCGCCATCTCGAGAAGATCGGCGTCGATGTCGCGGACCGCCTCGGCGACGGCGACCACGATCAGCGGGACGGCGACGAGCACGATGACCAGCCGAGTCGTCGCCGCGCCCGGACCGAGCCACGTGAGCCCGACGACGACGAGCACGATCGGCGGAAGTGCCATGAGCGAGGCCAACGCCGTCTGGCTGGCTGCGCTCGCCCACCGCGACACCCCGTTGAGAGTGCCCCACGCGACGCCGATCCCGAGAGCGATGGCGACGGCGACCACCGCCCGGACGATCGTCCGGAGCGTCTCGGAGACCAGGACGCCCTCGCGGGCGAGGTCGGCGAACGCCCGGGCTGTCTCGGCCGGCGACGGCAGGATCAGCTCGGGCTGCCCGCGAGCGAACCACGCCCACACGGCGACCAGGCCGATCGCGCCGAGCAGCGTGGCCACCGCCGTCGACCGGTCGCCCGCCTCGCGGCGAGGACCAAAGGGAGCTCGCGTCGGCGCCCCCGAGCCGACAGCGGTGACCGTGGCGCTCATCGAGGATCGGCCAGGTAGAAGTCGGCGTCGGGCAGTCCGCCACCGATGATGTCGGGTGACAGCGTCGCCAGTTCGGTGAAGAACTGCTCGAGCTCGACCCGCGCGTCGGCGGCCGCGACCACCTCGAGGTTGAGGCGTGGGATGACCTGCTCGACCAGCGGCACCGGCACACCCGACGCCTCCGAGAGCGTGGCGACGGTCTCCGGGGCCGCCGCGTTGACCGTGGCGACCGACTCCTCGAGCGCGTCGAGCACGGCTCCCAGCGCAGCGTCGTCATCGGCGATCGCCGGAGGCACGACGATGCCGGCCTGCGGGATCCGGGGTGAGGTCCCGGCGGCTGACGCCCACTCCTGCTGGAGGTCGAATACCCGCCCGATCGACTGACCGTTCTGGTTCGCTTGCATCTGGGCGACGGTGGCGACGTGTTCGGGGAGGACGGCGAAGTTCCCGCCTCCGCTGACGAGTTGAGCGATGATCTCGGGCGGCTGCGCGAAGTACTCGATCTCGAAGTCCTCACCCGGCGTCAGGCCGTTCGCTGTTGCGAGGTACTGGAAGACGAGGTCGGGCATGTCGTTCGGGAACGGGATCATGACCGTCTCGCCGCGCAGGCTCTCCCAGTCGGCCGGCGTGCCGTCGGGTCCCAGCAGCCAGATCAGGCCCCACACGACGACCGCCGCCAGCTGGATGTCGACGTCGCGGTTGGCGAGGTTCGCGCCGACGTAGCTGGGCACGGCGGTCACGTCGGTCTCGCCGTTGACGAGCAGTGACCGGAGGACGTCGGGTGTGGTCCAGGTCTCGATCGAGACCTCGGTGGCGACGCCGCCGAGTTGTCCGGCCGGATCGAGCACGCTGAACGGCGCGGCGAAGGCGAGCGTTTCCGGATGGTGGATCCGGAGCTCGTCGAGCGGCGCGCTCTCGGCCGCATCGTCCTCCTCCATCGCGTCGTCGGCCGGCTCCTCGTCGGCCGGCTCCTCGGCGGGCGGCTCCTCGGCGGGCGGCATGGTGTCGACCGGCTCGGTCGCCGCGGGCGCATCGGTGGTCGGTGCAGTGTCGGGTGCGGGCTCGTCGGTCTCGGCATCGGCGTCGGTCGTGTCGATGGCGTCGGCGGGCTGCGACGCGCCGGCATCATCGCCGTCGTCGGAACCGCAGGCCGCGCCGAGCAGCGCGACGGTGAGCAGGGCGCCGGCGACTCGACGTCGCCGACGGCGGAGAGAGCCGCTCGGATTCATGTGGATGAGGGGGTGCTTGAGGGATGTCATCGGGGGTCTCCCGCTTCGTTGTGCTGGGTGAGGCGCCAGTCACCGTTCGGGGGACCGGCGAGGTGGAGGGTCGCCGAGGCGACGGAGGTGGCCTCGGCGGGACTGTGGGTCACCCAGAGCACGGTGCGGTGTGTCCGGGCGAGGTGGGCGACGAGCTCGTCGCGCAGGGCGGTCGCCGTGGCGTCGTCGAGGCTGGCGAAGGGCTCGTCGACGACGACCAGGGGCGCGTCGAACGCGAGTGCCCGGGCGACGGCGACCCGCTGCCGCATCCCGCCCGACAACTGTGCGGGGAAGAGGTCGGCGGCGTCGGCCAGTCCGACGGCGTCGAGCCAGTGGCGAGCGCGCTCCAGGTCGTCGGGGCAGACCAACTCGACGTTGGCGAGGGCGGTCCGCCATGGAAGGAGCCGGGGATCCTGGAAGACGACCGCCACCCGATCGGCCGAGCGGGTCATCGAGTCGGCTGCGTCGTCGGACAGACCGGCGATCGCCCGGAGCAAGGTGGTCTTCCCCGCTCCGGACGGTCCCATCACGGCGAGGGTCGTGCCGGCCTCGACGCGGATCCGCAGGTCGGACACGAGCACGAGCCCTCGCCGTCGGAGGGTCAGTCGGTGGACGGCCAGCCCGCCGACGCCGACGCGATCCGGTGCGCCGGCGGCGTCGGACGTCGGCCCAGGGCAGGACTCGACGGTCATCGGTTCATCGTCGGTCGGTTCAGGCGGCACCGGGCTCGGGCCACGTTCGGATCCCCGCGACGAACACCGGCGGGCCCGCCGAGACGATCACCTCGGCGACCACGTCGCCCGGGTTGCGCAGCGACACGCGTTCGTCCTTTCGCACCAGAGCGGCGTCGCCGACCCCGACGTGGATCGTGTCGTCGCCGTGGGTGATCTCGACCACACCGACCACCGGGGTGAGCACCACGTCGGAACCGCCGTGGTCGTGTTCCGGCATCGCGGCACCGACGGGCACGTGGACCCGAACGACGCCGACGTCCGGAGAGTTCTCGTCACCGCCGAAGAGCACCTCGACCGTCGGGGTGTTCGGTGCCGGCGGCGAGTGTCGGGGGGCCTCGTCTGCTCGAACCAGTTCCATCACGTCTTCTCCTTGCTCGGGACCGACGCCGATGCGCCGATCGATGTCGTGAACGTCGTGGTCGCGGTCCGGATCATCACCCGACCGCCGGCGACAGATCGGTGAGCCGGGTGCCGCCGAGGGCCTCGAGGAGCCGGCTGCGAGCGGTCGACCACGCCACGTGCAGAGCGCAGGGTCGATCGGCGTCGCAGGCCTTCTCGGCGACGACGCACTTCCCGGTGTCGGTGGGTCCTTCGACGGCCTCCACGACGTCGAGGACCGAGATCGCACCGAGATCGACGGCGAGTGTGTAGCCGCCGGTCGGTCCGGGATCGGATCGCACCCAACCGGCCTGAACGAGCGGCGTCATCACCTGGGGGAGGAAGCCGGCCGTGGTCTCGAGACGCTCGGCGAGGTCGCGGCCCTTGAGGCGGTCTCGGTCGTCGGTGGCTGCAGCGGCCACGGCGATCAGTGCTCGGACTGCAAGGTCGGCCTTCCGCGTCACCTCAAGTCTCATAATCTCATAGTCATTGACTCAGCGATTTCCGACCAGGGACCTTCGGCCCGTCCCGGGCCTCGCTGCCGTGCACCGCTCAGGGGTCGGGACCGAAGCCCCGGGCGGTGGTGGGCGGCCCCGTGTACAACGGGACGCCGAGGAATGAACCGATCCCGCACGAGGAGGTCCCATGAACGCCCGATCCGCCGTGGAGCTCGTCTTCGACGCGCCCGACACGGCCGCAGCGATGGGGCGAGCGGCCCGCTCGATCACGGCCCCGGCCGCCATCATCCCGATCCTCCACAAGACCCTCCGTCACGACGGATCGACCTGGACCGGATCGATGATCGTCCTCCCCGAGGACGCCGACTCGGCGTCCGAGATCGCCGACGCGCAAGTCGAGCGTGCCGACGACGCGGTGTGCCGGATCGCCGAGACGCGAGTCCAGAAGGGCATCGACCTGCTCTACCCGAAGGGCCGCGGTCCGTCGGGTGAGGCGGGACTCATGCAGCTCGTCGAGTACGTGATCAGCGATCCCGACGAACGCGACGACTACTACCTGTGCCAGGACGAGGTGTCGGCGCCGGCGATGCGGGTCAACTGGGAGCGGGGCACCGTGTCGCGCTTCATCGGCCTCGAGCGCACCGAGGTCCACTTCTCCCGGCCGGGTTTCGTCGATTGGGATCTCGTGCACGTGATCGGGGTCCGGCGCTCGAAGTTCCCGTCGCTGTTCCTCCGGACCCGCCGCGACTTCGACCGCTTCGCGAAGGCGGCCGGACGCGGAACCGCCAAACAGGTCTTCTCGCGGTGGGACGACCAGCGCACCAAGGTGATGACCCGTTTCTCCCAGCCGGCCTCAGCGAGCCGTCGATCCGCCGTGCTCGCCGACGCGATGCCGGCGCCGACCGAGGCGGTCTCGACCTGACGCCGTCCGGAGTACCGTCCTCGGCCGTGGATCCACGAACGCTCTGGGAGGCGGTCGAGCGGTACCACCAGTCGTGCTACCACGCGCCCGAGGTGCGTGAGGCGGCGACGGCCGTCGGGCTGAAGGGGTTCTGGATGAACTACTTCGCCACCCGCGCCGCCCCGATGGGTCCGGTGCGACCCGAGGTCGTCGAGTCACTCTTCTTCTACTTCGCACCGCACCGGGTTCGCCGGGCGATCCCCGACGCCTGGGGGTTCGCGACTCCCGAGGAGATCCTGCGGGCCCGCTTCGACGGAGTTCGCTCGTCGTTGCACCGTCAGCTCGGCGAGGCGCACGACACCGGGGTCGAGGCCGCCCTCGCGGTGGTCCGGTCCGCAGTGGCGGCGACCGACACGACGGGTCGCCCACTGGCCGCTGCGTGGCGTGCGATTCCTGAACCCGACGACTCGCGGACGGCGCTGTGGCACGGGTGCACCGTTCTCCGCGAGCTGCGAAGCGGGAATCAC
>JBCCTP010000017.1:0-22178 GCA_039198505.1 Actinomycetota bacterium
CGAGCGACTTGATCGGCTTCGATCACGTCGTCGACATCTCTCGGGGTGACTCCATCATGGCGCTCCAACACATCAACGCACACGTCAGCGATGGCATTCCATCCGAGCCGCCCGTCGAGGAATGCGTCCACCGCCACTTCGTTGCCGGCGCTCAGCCACGCGGGTGCCGTCCCGCCGGTTCGCCCGGCCTGTTCGGCGAGTCCGAGACATCGGAACGACGCGCGGTCGGGCGGCTCGAAGTCGAGTCGGGACAACTCGGCCCAGTCGATCGAGCCGAACGGTGAGCGGATCCGATCGGGGTACCCGAGGGCGTAGCCGATCGGCAGACGCATGTCGGGCATCGACAGCTGCGCGATGGTCGATCCGTCGGTGAACTCGACCATCGAGTGGACGATCGACTGCGGATGGACCACCACGTCGATCTGATCGTACGGTGTGCCATAGAGCTCGTGAGCCTCGATGACCTCGAGGCCCTTGTTCATGAGCGTCGACGAGTCGACGGTGATCTTCGGCCCCATCGACCACGTCGGATGGGCGAGGGCCGACTCGACCGTGACCTCGGCGAGCTCGGCGGCGGTCTTTCCCCGGAACGGTCCCCCGCTGGCGGTGAGCAGCAGTCGAGCGACCTCGCGATCGGCCTGGTACGACGAGCGGAGGCACTGGTGGAGCGCACAGTGCTCGCTGTCGACGGGGACCAACTCGGCACCCGGGGTGGCTCGCAGAGGCTGCACCACCGGACCGGCGGCGATGAGGCTCTCCTTGTTGGCGAGGGCGAGACGTTTGCCGGCTCGGAGGGTGCCGATCGTGACGTCGAGTCCGGCGAACCCGACGACGCCGTTCACGACCACGTCGGCGGGCTCGACGACGGCGGCCAGGTCTGCGGCGACGTCACATCCGAGGTCGTCGAGCTCGGATGCGACCTGCCGGCGAGCCACGGCGTCGGCGACCGCCACCACGTCCGGGCGCCAACGTCTGGCCTGCTCGACCACGTCGCCGGCCGACGCTCCGACGGCGAGAGCGACCACGTCGTAGGCGTCGCCGTCGATGGCGTTCTCGGCCTCGATGACGTCGAGCGTCTGGGTCCCGATCGAACCGGTCGAGCCGGCGATGGCGACACGAACCGTCACGGACCGAACGGTACGCCCTGCGGCCGACGACTCGGCGTGCGAGCCGTCAGAACGGGCAGACGGGGAGGTTCAGCTCGGCGCACTGAGGTGCGACGACACGGAACAGGTAGTAGACGGCCGGCAGCGTGAAGAGGAACCCGTCGAACCGGTCGAGCACGCCGCCGTGACCGCGTACGAGCGTTCCGAAGTCCTTGACGTCGAGGTTCCGCTTGAACATCGACTCGGTGAGATCGCCGAGCGGCGCGAACACCGAGATGACCACACCGAGCATGAGCAGGTCGCCGGTGTCGGACCAGGTCTCGCTGAGCTCCTGCAACCCGATGATCATCATGACGATGAGCGTGAGGATCGTGCCACCGAGGAACCCCTCGACCGACTTACCCGGGCTGATCCATGCTCGCAGCGGCGTGCGGCCGAATGCCCGACCCACGAAGTACGCGCCGACGTCGTTGGCGACGACACCCACGGCGATCAGCACGAGCGTGTCGGTACCCCACGAGCCGCCGCTCCCGAACACATCGGCCACGTTCGACCAGTCGAGCAACATGCCGGCGTACGCGCCCATGATCCCGATCCACACGACGCCGAGCATCGTGATCGCCATGTTGGGCATCGGGCCCGACTCGATCGACGTGGCGCCGATGAAGCCGAGCGACGAGGCGAGGAACGCGAAGACGATGACCAGGGGCAGTGCGAACTCGCCGAGCCAGTAGCCCGCCAGAGGGGCGGCCACGATGGCGGCGACGCCTGGCGCGACGGCCGGGCGATAGCCCTTCTCGGTCACCTTGCCGAAGTACTCGATCCCGGCGATGCCGAGCGCGACCGTGACGAACACGAGCGAACCCGCGGGTCCGACGAACAGGGTGAGCGCCAGGAACGCTGCGGCCAACAGCAGGCCGCTGAACACGGCCATCGGGAGGTTGCGCGAGTCGGAGCCGACCGGAGCCGCCGCCGACGGAGGACGCTGCTGAGGGCCGCCCCGCCGTGAGGGTTCGGGACGCCGCGGCATGCCCGACGGATCGGTGCCGATGGTGATGCGAGAGGGCTGCCGGGCGGCCCCCGGCGGCTCGGACGACTGATCATCGATGGTGATGACGCCCGGCGACGCATCGGCGTACTCGCCGTCGGCGCCGTGCGGCTCGAGGTCACCCGACGGGTCGTCACCCCACCGGAGTTCGCCGGTGGGGTCGGCGGGCGCCCGGTCGGCCGAGTCGACCGCAGGGGTCGATGCGTCGGGCACGTCGGCGGCGGGTTCGGCCTCGACGTCCTCGTGGGCGACCGTGACCGACGACCCGCCCGACGGCCGGTCGACGCTGTCGCCCTCCTTCCAGACGGGCGACTCGGAGGTGAACGACGACCACACGTCGAGCTCCTCGTCGACGCCTTCGGTCGCACCGGACGGAGCGATGCGCGGCATGTCACCGGTCGGCGGTTCGGTCCAGTGGGGAAGCGAACCGGTGTCGTCGTCGCCGAAGCTCAGCGACGGTCGATCGGGGTCGTCCTCGTGGTGTGATTCGGATGATGCGGCGGCCACGGGGTCGGCCGGGGCGACCGTGGGCTGCCGATCGGTGACCTCGAAGTCGGGAGCGTCGGCGCCGGCCGGTCGTTCCGACTCGTCGCCGAACAGCGGACCGCCGAACTCCTCGTCGTCGAACTCGTCCATGGCGGCCTCGAACCTGCCGGGCCGCCGGCCGTCACCCGGCCTCGTTCGTTCGTCGTCGCCGCGCCATTGGTCGTCGCTCATCGAATCGCCTCAGACCTCGAGCAGTTCTTGCTCTTTGTTGGCGAGTGCCTGATCGACGTCGTCGACGTGGTCGCTCGTGACCTTGTCGAGCTCCTTCTCGGCGCGGTCGAGGTCGTCGGCCGAGATCTCGCCGTCCTTCTCCCAGGACTCGAGTGTCTTGCGCGCCTCGCGGCGGGCGTTGCGCAGCGCGATGCGGCCGTCCTCGGCCATGTTCTTGGCGACCTTGACGTACTCGCGGCGGCGCTCCTCGGTGAGCTGTGGCAGCGAGAGGCGGATCGAGATGCCGTCGTTGTTCGGGTTCGCACCGAGGTCGCTCTCGCGGATGGCCTTCTCGATGGCCTCGAGCGTGCTGCGATCGTGCGGCTTGATGAGGAGCTGGCGCGCCTCGGGGACAGAGATCGAGGCCAGCTGCTGGAGCGGCACCGGCGCGCCGTAGTACTCGACGTTGATCCGCTCGACGAGCGACGGCGTCGCTCGGCCCGTCCGCACCGTGGCGAACTGGCTGCGCGTGTGCTCGACGGCCTTGTCCATCTTCTCCATCGCCTCGAGCAAGGTCTCTTCGATCACGGCAGGCCAGGGTAGTGCCTGGTCAGCCGCTGATGAGTGTGCCCTCGTCGCCGCCCTGGACGATGGAGCGCAGTGATCCTTCCTGCGACATGTCGAACACGACGATGGGGATCTGGTTGTCGCGACAGAACGCGATGGCCGTGGAGTCCATGACCTTGAGGTCGCGTGTCATCACCTCGAGATAGCTCACGGTGTCGTACTTCTCGGCCGCGTCGTCGGTCCGCGGGTCGGCGGTGTAGACGCCGTCGACGCCCGAGTGCGTGCCCTTGATGAGCGCCTCGGCCTCGATCTCGGCGGCGCGGAGCGCGGCGGCGGTGTCGGTCGTGAAGAACGGGTTCCCCGTTCCGGCGGCGAAGATGACCACCCGCCCCTTCTCGAGGTGGCGAACGGCGCGACGGCGGATGTACGGCTCGGCGATTCGGGGCATCTCGATCGCCGACTGGACCCGAGTGTCCTGGCCCAGTCGTTCGAGCGCGTCCTGCAGCGCGAGCGCGTTCATGACCGTGCCCAACATGCCGATGTGGTCGGACTGGGTGGCGTCCATGCCCGAGAGTGAACCGGTCCGGCCGCGCCAGAAGTTGCCGCCACCCACGACGACGGCGACGTCGACGCCGAGGTTCTGGCGGAGGTCGATGATCTCGTTGGCGGTGCGGTCGAGCGTGTCGCCGTCGAGGCCCTTCCCCGACTCACCGGCGAGTGCCTCGCCCGACGGTTTGAACACGATCCGGGAGAACGACGGCCGATCACTCATCGAAGAGAGCACCGTACCGGACCCGGCAGCGAGCGGCCGAAAGGCGCAGAGGGAAGCGGCGAGCGCAGCGAGACGGGCGGGGTGCGGGAGGGGCAGAGCCTCCGGCGGAGCCCCTCGCCCTGGGGCCGAGCTACTCGCTCGGTCGGCCCCAGAGCAGCCGGCGCGGCCGAAGGCCGCACAGACCAACGGCCCGGCGCAGAGCGCCGGGCCGTTGCACACTCCGACGAACGGAGCGAGGGCCGTCAGGCCCGAGCGAGTGAGTCGGACTCAGTCGATTTCCACCTGCGCGAATCCGGCGATGCCGGCCGAGCCGATGTACTGCGCGACCGACTTCTTGTCGTCCTTCGCGTACGGCTGGTCGAGGAGTGCGACGTCCTTGAAGAAGCCGTTGATGCGCCCGTCGACGATCTTCTCGATCGCCTGCTCGGGCTTGCCCTCGTTGCGCGTGATCGTCTCGAGCGTCTCACGCTCGGCGGCCACCACATCGGCCGGGACGTCGTCGCGGCTGAGGTACTTCGGGCGGGCGAAGGCGATGTGGACGGCGATGTCGTGGGCGAGTTCGGCGTCCCCACCGGACACCTCGACGAGCACTGCGTTGACGCCGCGCCCACCCTGGATGTGTTGGTAGTGACCGAGCACGTTGCCGTCGGCTGCCTCGATGCGCGACACGTCGCCGAGACCGATGTTCTCCTTGAGCGTGACCTTCAGCTCCTCGAGTTCCGCGGTGCGCTCGGCGACCGCATCGGTGCCCTTCGCAGCGACGAGTTCGGCGAGGGCCTGGGCCTCGTCCTTGAACTGGTCGGAACCGGCGACGAAGTCGGTCTCGCTCTTGAGCTCGACGATGGCGCCGACACCACCGTCGACGACGAGGGCGACGACGCCCTGCGACGCGTCGCGGTCGGCGCGCTTGGCGCTCGCCGCCAGACCCTTCTCTCGCAGGAACTTCGCGGCGGCCTCCATGTCGCCGCCGGTCTCCTCGAGAGCCTTCTTGCAGTCCATCATCCCGGCGCCGGACGCCTCGCGGAGCGCCTTGACGTCTTGTGCGGTGAACGACATGGTCAGCTCTCCTCGCTGGAGTCGGTGCTGGAGTCGGCGCTGGTCTCGGCGGACGCGGCAGGCGCGTCCCCGTCGGCGGGGGCAGCCTCGGTCGCAGGAGCCTCGTCGGCGGCCGGGGCAGCCTCGGCGGCCGGGGCATCTTCGACTGCGGGAGCCTCGGCGGCTGGAGCGTCGTCGGCCGGCGCGGTCTGCGCAGCGGCCAGTCGGGCGTCGCGGTCGGCCTGGGCCTGCGCTGCGGCCTGACGTGCGGCGCGCTGCTCGGCCTCGAACGCGGCGATCTCCTCGGCGGTCTTCTCGACCACGGGAGCGGGCGCGGGGTTGCGCTTGTTGGCGATGAAGCGGCCTTCCTCGACCGCCTCGGCGATGACCCGGGCGAACAGCGAGTTCGACCGGATCGCGTCGTCGTTGCCCGGGATCGGGTACGTGACGAACTCGGGGTCGACGTTGGTGTCGACGACGGCAACGACCGGGATTCCCAGCTTGTTGGCCTCGGTGACGGCGATGTGCTCCTTCGAGGTGTCGAGCACGAAGATCGCGTCCGGCGGCTTCGTGAGGCTGCGGAGTCCTCCGAGGTTGCGCTGGAGCTTCGTGAGCTCGCGCTCGAGGAGCAGCGCCTCCTTCTTGATCATGATCTCGAACTCGCCCGAGGCCTGCATGCGCTCGTACTCGAGCATCTTGTTGACGCGCTTCGAGATGGTCTCGAAGTTCGTGAGCATGCCGCCGAGCCAGCGCTCGTTGACGTAGGGCATGCCGCACTTCTCGGCGTAGCTGCGGACCGGGTCCTGGGCCTGCTTCTTGGTGCCGACGAACAGGATGTTCCCGCCTCCGGCGACCAGATCGCGGACGAAGCCGTACGCCGCGTCGACGCGCGACAGCGTCTGCTGCAGGTCGATGATGTAGATGCCGTTGCGCTCACCGAAGATGAAGCGACGCATCTTCGGGTTCCAGCGCCGGGTCTGGTGTCCGAAGTGGGCACCGGCCTCGAGCATCTGACGCATGCTGATGACAGCCATGTCGTGTCTCCTTCGCGGTTGTCCCGACCGATCGGCGCCGAAGCGACCGCGTTGACCGACGGGTTCGTGGTGAATCGACGCCGAGGCGCCGGGCCGGACCGTCCGACCAGCCGGACACGCTATCGGGCGCCGGCCACGGCACCGACGGTGAGATCACGTCCCGATCCGGTCGGCGTCACAGCAGCCGGAGCCGGGCATCTCAGCACCGGCGGCGGGACCCGGCGGGCCGCGCTCCCGTCGACGGGAACCAATCGTGGTCGCCCCCGGAGCTCACCGAGGAACGGTGCCGGATCGACGTACTCGTCGTTGCGGCGCAGCCCGAAGTGGAACACCTCGGAGGTCGACCCGACCTGCTGGTTGCGCACGACTCGCTGGCCACGGGAGACGGTTCGATCGGCGAGGAGACCGTAGGTCGCACGGCGACCGTCGGCGTGCCGCACGACCACGTACAGGCGGCTCGCGACTCGTCCGGCGAACGTGACCTCTCCCCCGGCGACCGCACGCACCGGAGAACCGGGCGCGACCCGGTACTCGATCCCCCGGTTGCCGGCACACCACCGACACGCGGGTGCTCGAAAGGGATCGACCACCGCGCCGTCGACCGGGGGACGCCAGCAGTCGCGTGCGAGCACGGCCGGCCCGGACCACACGGAGATGGTGAGACCGACCGCCAGGACGATGAGCGGACGCGACCAACGGCGGAATCCGAACATGCGGACCCTCCTCTCGACGGGAGCGAGCTGCGGGCCGCACGGACGGCGAGACGGTCAGCGACGTGACCATGACGGTCACGGCTCGACGAGGAGCCACACGGTACCGACGGACTCAGCTGCCTCCGCCGACGCGGACCACGACGAGGTCGATGACCTCGCCGGGCTCAGCCGACGCCGGCCGACTTGAGCCGCGACCGCAGATGGAGCACCGACTTGGTGTGAATCTGCGACACGCGGCTCTCGGTGACCCCGATGATCTCACCGATCTCGTTCAGGGTCAGGCCCTCGTCGTAGTAGAGCGACAGCACGAGCTTCTCGCGTTCGGGGAGCCGGCGGATCTCGGCACGCATGATCTGCGACAGCTCCCGCTCCTCGAGGACGGCGGTCGGCGACGCGGACATGGCGTCATCGGGTGCCGTAGGCTCGGCACCTGCCGCGATGGCGCGATCGAGAGGACCCACCGTGGTGCTCGCAATGGATGCGAGCCACTTGGCGAGGTCCTCCTCGGTGATCTTCAGGTGCTGCGCGATCTCCGGGTCGGTCGGACCACGGCCGAGTTGGTGCTCGAGTTCGGAGATGGCACGTTCGACGTCGCGGGCTCGTGTCCGGACCGAACGGGGTACCCAGTCGAGCTGGCGCAATCCGTCGTAGATGGCGCCGCGGATGCGGGGGACGGCGAACGTCTCGAACTTCACGCCGCGATCGGGCTCGAATCGCTCGATGGCGTCGATGAGACCGAACACACCGGAGCCGATGAGGTCGCCGGGGTCGACGCTGGACGGCAACCCCGCGCCGACGCGACCGGCGACGAACTTGACGAGCGGCGAGTAGTGGACGATGAGGTGATCTCGTGCCGAGGAGTTCTTGCGCCGGAGCCAACGGTTCCAGTGCATCTCCAGGTCTGGGTCTTCGGCGACGATGCTCATGCGTGGCTCAGGCGCGCGGGTGGGCCTCGCGGTAGGCCGCCGAGAGACGTTCCCGACTCACGTGAGTGTATCGCTGGGTGGTCGCGACGTCGGAATGGCCGAGCAGCTCCTGCACCGCGCGCAGATCGGCGCCACCGTCGAGGAGGTGCGTCGCGAAGCTGTGGCGCAGCGCGTGGGGATGCGTCCGAACGGCCGAGCGGCGGTCGACGATCCGTCGCACGTCGCGCGGCGTGAGCGGGTTTCCGCGCTCGTTCGCGAACAGCAGTTCACCGAGACGCATGGGCACCACGTCGCGCCGGATCCGGAGCCAGCGGACGAGGGCGGCGATCGCCGGCTCGCTCAGCGGGACGCGGCGTTCCTTGCCCCCTTTGCCCCAGACGGTGACCGCGGCCTGATCGAGCTGGAGCTGGGACAGGGTGAGGTCGCACAACTCGCCGACCCGGAGCCCCGACCCGTACAGGACCTCGAGAACGGCGTCGTCGCGGCGTCGTCGCCACTCGGGCTCGTCGTCACGCTCCGGCTCCGACATGAGGTCGTCGATCTCGGCCGAATCGAGCACACGCGGCAGACGACCGTGACCGGCGGGCACCGACACGCCGACCGTCGGGTCGAGTTCGACGTGACCGGCCTGGACGGCCCACCGGAAGTAGCGGCGCAGCGCGGCGACCTTTCGAGCGACCGTGCGTCGGGAGAACTGCCGGGTCGTCAAGTGTGCGAGGTATCGCCGGACCACGGTGCGATCGACCGATGCCGGATCGTCTCGGTCGCCGCGAGCGCACCACTCGGCGAAGTCGCGGACGTCGGATCGGTACGCCGTGATCGACGCGTTCGCCAAGGAGGTCGACGCCGAGACGAACTCGTCGAGATGCCAGGTGGCCACGCGTCGCATCGTACGGAGTCGGACACTCTGCGCGTGGGACCACCGCACTGCGTCACCGCTCGCCGTCGCTCCGCGACACCGGTGCGTGATCTGGTGACACCACCGCCCACCTCGAATCGAGACCGGTCATCTCAGCCGGCCCGCACGAGTCGGACGCCTCAGTGGACGACCCCGGCCCACTCGTCGAGCCGCTCGAACCACCCGTCGGCCTCGACGATCCATCCATCGCGTTCGAGGCGAGCCACCGCCATGGCCGCGTCGGCCAGGTCGAGATCGAGGACACCGGCGACCTGTGCGAGTTCGGCACCGCCGTCGCCGACGACGTCGAGGACCCGGGCGGCGTCGCCGGTGGGACGGGGCCGGGCGTCGACGGCCCGCCGGCCGGACCGGGCACCGTCGAGCCCGAGGGCGACGAGCAGGTCACCGGGCTCGTTCATGACACCGGCGCCGCTGGCGATGAGCTGGTTCGGTCCGTTCGACGCACGGCGGTCGATCGGACCGGGCACCGCGAACACGTCGATCCCTCGTTCGAGTGCCGCCGCGACCGTGATGAGACTGCCGCCGGTCTCGCGGCTCTCGACGACGAGCACGATCTCGGACAGCGATGCGAGGATGCGATTGCGTCGGGGGAATCGATACCGCTCGGGCTCGACGCCCGGCGGCCACTCCGACAGCAGCAAGCCGTGCTCGGCGACCTCTCGGAACAACGCGGCGTGAGACCTGGGGTAGGCCCGGTGGTGTCCGTGAGCGATCACCGCGACCGGCGCCGCTCCTCGGGATGCCAGTGCACCGCGATGTGCCGCACCGTCGATGCCGAGCGCCAGACCCGACACCACCGCGACCCCGGCCTCGGCCAGCTCATGACCGACCCGGGCCGCGATCTGTCGGCCGCGTTGCGTGGGATGTCGAGTTCCGACGACACCCACCCGTCGCGCATCGATCGCGGCCGGATCGCCCTGGACGAACAGCACCGCAGGCGGGTCGGGATCGAGGACGAGTTGCGGCGGCCAGCCCGTCGTTCCCGGCAGGAGGATCGTCACGCCGAGCTCGTCGCACCGATCCGCGGCGATCGGACCCTGGGAACGCAGGTGCTGCCGCCAGCGGTCACGGAGTTCGGGGGCGCGACGGAACAATCGGCCCGACATGGCGTCGAGAGGTTCCCGGCCACCGAGCACGGCCAGCGCCGACGTGGGCGAGCGTCGGTGGAGCAGGGTTCGGAGGCGCTGCGAGGTCATGGCCGGCAGCGATGCCAACACGGCTGCTGCTCGACGGTCGTCGGGGGTCGGTTCGCTCATGCCGCGCGTCCGGTCGACGTAGGCGACAACGCCGATCGGAGCTGGAGCGCGAGATCGACGTCGCACAGGTCGACCGATTCGCCGCCGCGGCGGTCGGCGATGGACCGGGACAGTCGCCGGATCCGGTGGTAGCCGCGACCGGACAACCGGCCTCGCTCGAGCTCGTGTCGCACCGCTGCCCGTGCGGACTCGGTGAGCGGTGCGACGGAATCGAGATGGGCCGGCGCGAGACGCCCGTTGAGAACACCCTGACGCTCCAGCGCCTGGGCCCGAGCAGCCGCGACCCGAGGGGCGACCTCGGCGCTGGACTCACCCGGACAGCTCGACATGAGCTGATCGGTGTCGGGAGGCGTCACGCGAATCCGCAGATCGAACCGATCGAGCACGGGACCCGACAGCCTCGATCGGTACCGGCGGACGCGATCGTGACCACACGTGCAGTCGGACGGCTCTCCTCGGCCGCCGCCGCACGGACACGGGTTCATCGCCGCCACGAGGAGGAAGTCGGCCGGGAGCACCGTGCTGAGCGCAGCCCGATTGATGCTCATCCGCCCCGACTCGAGCGGCTGGCGAAGAGTCTCGAGTACGTGGACCGGGAACTCGGGGAGTTCGTCGAGGAAGAGCACGCCGTTGGTGGCGATGCTGATCTCACCGGGTCGCAGCGCATGTGAGCCACCGCCCACGATCGCAACCTGCGATGCCGTGTGGTGCGGCGAGCGGAACGGCGGACGGGTCACGAGCCCGACAGCCGGCAGTGCCAGACCGGCCGCCGAGTGCACCATGCTCGTCTCGAGTGCGGCACTCGGTTCGAGGTCGGGGAGCAGGCCCGGCAGGCGCTCGGCGAGCATGGTCTTGCCGGCGCCGGGCGGACCGACGAGCAGGAGGTGATGCCCGCCGATCGCCGAGAGTTCGAGGGCCAGCCGGGCGACCTCCTGCCCCCGCACCTCGCGGAGGTCGGGAGCGACATCGACCGACTCGGGCGGATCGGGATCGTCGTGATCGGGCCACGGCGCTTCGCAGGCCAGCGTGTCGACGAGTTCGGTCAGCGTGGCCACCGCCCGCACGTGTCGGTCGGTCGCCACGACCGCCTCGCGACGACTCGCGACGGCGACCACGGGGTCGACCGACGCCAGCGCTCCCACCATCGGCGCACAGCCGGCGACTCCACGGACCGATCCGTCGAGCCCGAGCTCACCCACGAATCCGAGGCCGCGGACGGCGTCGGGCGGGACATGGCGATCGGCGACGAGGATGCCGACCGCGATGGCGAGATCGAGGCCGGACCCGGTCTTCTTCGTCTGCGACGGAGCGAGGTTGACGGTGATCTTCCCCGACGGGAACGAGCGCCCGGTCGACATGATCGCGGCACGCACCCGATCGCGGGCTTCGCGCACCGAGGCGTCGGGCAGGCCGACGAGATGAAACCCGGGCAGACCGTCACCCACGTGGACCTCGACGGACACTCGGTGACCCTCGGCACCGAGGATGACGGCGGACGGGATGGTTGCGAACACGGTGCACCTCCGTGGGGACGGGCGGGCGCGTGCCCGCCACCGAACCGGGTGGGAGAGGTGCGGCGATCCCACGACGCCGGTGCGGGTCGGCGGTTCGTGCGACCGCCGACCGACGGAGACCAACCTACGGGCGGGGTGCGACAGGGTTCGACCGAGCGGAAGCGAGCGGCATTGACGCGACCGATGCGGCCCACGCTGCGAAGATCATGGGGTGTCGGAACGCGCACTCCACCGCGCCATCGCGTTCGCGGCGGCCACGGCGATCGCCGTGATCGCCAGCGCCTGCGGCGGCGACTCCGGCGGTGGCGACGCCGAGCGGTTCTGTGGGGAGATCGACGCCAATCGCGCGTCACTCACGCAGCCGACGCTGCGAACGGTCGACGACGTCGAGCCGCTCCTCGACCTCTATCGGCGCATCGGAGACCTCGCTCCGCTGGCCGTCGAGGACGACTGGGACCAGCTCACCCTCAACTACGAGACGGCGAGCACCGTCGTGCCCGGCGACGCCGAGTCGCTGCAGCACGCGGTGGCGACGGCCTACGAGTCGGAGCAGTCGGCTGCAGCGGTCGACCGCTGGCTCCGCACCAACTGCGGGATCGACCTCGGCCCGATGACCACCCTCGTCGCCCACGACGAGTGATCACGTTCCAGGTCTGACGCCCAGGCGTGACGCGCCGTCGGGGAGGTGTCCGGATCCGGCCCGGGCAGAAGCGGACACTGTCCGAAACCGGCCCGGGCAGAAGCGGACAGTGTTCCGTCGAGTCCCGGGCTGAACGGAACGTTCGACGCGCAGCCGCGAGTGACGCGCCGGCGACGGGCGCACGCGATCCGAGACCGACGCGCAGCGGCGGTCGAGGTGAGCCGCCAGAACGAGCGAACCCGGATTACAGGATCTCGCCGCGGCGGACGATGACCGCGTCGCAGAGGCCGTAGTCCTTGGCCTCTTCGGCGGTGAACCAGCGGTCGCGCTCGGAGTCCTGCTGGATCTGGTCGAGCGGCTGGCCCGAGTGCTCGGCGATGAGCTCGGCCATGCGGCGCTTCGTGTACCCGAGCTGCTCGGCCTGGATGGCGATGTCGGCCGCCTGGCCGCGCAGGCCGGCGAGCGGCTGGTGCATCATGACCCGGGCGTTCGGCAGCACGTACCGCTTGTCCTTCGCACCGGCCGTGAGGAGGAACTGGCCCATCGATGCGGCGAGGCCGAGGCACACCGTGGCGACGTCGCACCCGACGAACTGCATCGTGTCGTAGATGGCCATGCCGGCGGTGACCGACCCGCCCGGGCTGTTGATGTACAGCCAGATGTCGGAGCCGGGATCCTCCCCCTCGAGGTAGAGGAGCTGGGCGCAGATCTGGTTGGCGATGTCGTCGTTGACGTCGGAGCCGAGCATGACGACTCGGTTCTTGAGGAGACGATCGAACACCGCGGAGCGGGGATCGAAGCCGGGTTCGAGAGCGAGGGGCGAGGACAGGCCGTCGGGCATGCGAGGAGCCTACCGACGAGGTCCCGACGACCCCTCGGGTACCCGGGACGCCGACTAGCTTTCCGGGCCATGGCGGTGACCGCTCTGTTCCTCGACGATCACGTCTCGGCCGCACCGGGCGAGGCGGCGGCGCTCACCCTGATCCTCCACAACCCCGTCGACGCCGAGCGCATGGTCACGCTGAAGCCGGTGGGCGATCTCGCCGAGGCGATCAGCCTCCAGTCGCAGACGATCTATCTCGACCCGAACGAGTCGCTCGAGATGCCGGTGACCATCGAGCCACCCGTCACCGTCGCCGCGGGACCACACACGTGCGCCATCGAGGTCGACGACGCGGGCCAGACCGAGCAGGCCCAGATCTCGGTCGACGTCGGCGCCTCGGCCGGATTCTCGGCGCGGCTCGAGCCGCCCGTGTCGAAGTCGGGCCGGGCGGGACGGCACAAGATCGCCATCGACAACTCCGGCAACGTGCCGCTCGCGCTCGAAGTCGACGTGACCGCGTCCGACGATGTCGCCGCCGAACTGGCCGCCACGATGGTCAACGTCGACCCGGGCCGCAGCGCCAGGATCGAGCTCCGGGTGGCACCCCACTCCGGCTTCTGGAGCGGAGTCGAGATCGAGCACCCGTTCGCGGTCGGACTCCGCTCGAGCAGCGGCGACTCTCGTTCGCTCGAGGGCGCATATCGACAGGGTCCCCGCGTCCCCTCGTGGCTCGGACCCGCGCTGGCCGGATTCTTCGCTGCGCTCCTGTTCTGGATCCTCGCGTGGCTGCTGCTCATGCGACCGGCGGTCGAGAACATCGCCCAGGACGAGGCCGCCGAACTCGACGCGGCCCAGGACGAACGGATCGCCGAGCAGGTCGACGAGATCGAGGCGGCCGCCGCCGAGGCGGCGCGCCTCCCGCTCGGAGAGCCGGTCGATCTCCGCCTCGAGACCTCGGCCGAAGCCGGCGGCAGCGACACCACGGCCTTCACCTTCGACGAGAACGGAACCGGCCGGGTGCTCTCGATCACCGACGTGATCATCCAGAACCCGGGCGGAGCGGTCGGCACCGTGCAGCTCGTCCGCGGCGACGAGGTGCTCCTCTCGTCGAACCTCGCGAACTTCCGCGACCTCGAGTTCCACCTCGTCGCACCGTTCCGGTTCGAGAGCGACACGCGGGTGGCACTGGCCATCGGCTGCACCGAGCCGGCGCCGGGTTCCACCACCTGCGACGTCGCGGCCACGATCCTCGGCTTCGTCGACGACGCCTGATCGAACACGTACGACCGGACGACGACCGATCTCACCGGCCGACGGCGCCGTCCTCCGGATCGACTCAGCCGCCGAGGTCGACGCCCAGACCGCTGCCGAACACCGCCACGTCGGATCCGCTCGGCGACTGGTCGACCAGCAGCGTCGAGGTCACGTCGCCGTACGAGTCGATCACTCCGGCCACCGAGACGTCGATTGGTCCGGTGGTGGTGTCGGGAAGGATCAGCAGCGGGATCTCGAAGACCCCCACCTCGTCGACGAGCACCGTCGAGGTGTCGTCGGCGAACGTGAGCTCGACCGTGGAGCCGGCGGGGAACCCGGCACCGATGACGGTGACCACCTGGCCCGCCGCTGCGACGTCGGGCAGGACCGTGAGCGTGGGGGCAGGCGCGCCCACGCCGGAGACCGCGGCCCGCGCGACGGTGCCGTTGGTGAACGACGCGACCACGTCGGCGCTGAACTCACCGACCGTCGTGGGAGCGAACTGCACGTCGACGGTGCACGACCCGCCCGCCGCGATGGTCACGGCGGCGCAGTCGGTGGACACGACCGTGAAGCCGTCCTCGTCGGCGCCGGGTTCGAACACGAGCGACTCGACCGTGAGCGACGCGTTCCCCGAGTTGCGGAGTTCGAGCCGGGCGGTGCGGCGTCCGGCGTCGACGATGGTCGGTGCGATGTCGAGCTGAGCGGGGGAGAACGACGGAACCCCGACCGCCGCCGTGGTGGTCGTCGTGGTGGTGCGGGTACTGCCGCCGGTGGTTCCCGTGGTGGTCCTGCGCCCGGTCGAGCCGCCGGTGGTCGAGCCACCCGTCGTGGTCCCGCCGGTCGTCGACCCGCCGGTGGTGCCGCCGGTCGTGGTCCCTCCCGTGGTCCCGCCGGTCGTGCCTCCTCCGGTCGTTCCGCCGGACGTGGTGGGCGGCACCGTCGTCGGCACGGTCGGGGCGGGAGCGGGTCCCTGTGCGACGAGCGACGCCCTCGCCACGGTCGAGCCGCGCACGCCGAGCACGACGATCTCGCCGGTCACGCGACCGTCGTCCTCACCGACGACGAAGTCGACGAAGATCGGGCACGACTCGCCGGGTCGAAGAGCTGGCGGGCACTCCTCGAGATCGATCTCGAAGGGCGCCGACACCACAGCCGTCGACGGGTCGACGCGCACGCTGGACGGGCCGTCGTTGGTCAACACCGCGGTGGCCGACAGAGCAGCCGGGAACGATCCCGATCCGAGGTCGTACGTCTCCCGATCGAACGACGCGACCGGCGAGCGGACCCAGAGGCCGGGATCGGGTCGACTGCTCGGCTCGACCGGAGCCGTGGTGCCCGGGTCGTCGGAAGCCTCCACCGCGACGACGGCGACTGTGGCGCCAGTGCGATCGATGGCCGGCGGCGACGTGTCGAGGGCGCCCGGAAGGGTCGACAGGGTGAAGGTGTCGGGGGCGAACGGCTCGTCCCCGGCCGACCAGTCGGCGACGGCCACGCCCTCGGCAGCGAGGAACGCCACGTGTGCGCCGCCGGTCGAGAGGGTCGGCGACGACCCGTCGGGTGCCACGTTCCGCACGACGAGCGGGTCGACACCACGCTGGACGACGGAGATGCCGGGCGCCGCGACGGGCGAGTCGGCGCCGGCCGCGAAGGCGACGAGCGACCCGTCCCCCGAGATCGACGGTGCCGAGGCACTCTCGGCGAGTAGGACCGGGCCGTCGACGGCGGTCCACACCCGGATGTCACCAGGACGGTCCGGGTCGTCGGCCGAGGCGGTCTCGAACACGACCGTCGACCCGTCAGCGGACACGTCGACGATGTCGCCGGTGATCGACGAGTCGGTCGTGTCGACGGCAGCATCGAATCGGGCCGTCTCGGCGTACGCGGCGGGCCCGGGCGGGTCGGCGGCCGAACCCTGGTCGGTGAGGACGACGACGTCGGCGCCCGTCGACACGACGATGGTGGTGCCGTCGGCCGAGAGCGCCGCTGGCGGATACGGGTCGGAGCGATCGGCGTCGAGGACCGGCGACTCGACGATCGTCGGGGCGCCACCCGCGCATCGGTCGACCGCTCGAAGCGTGACGCTCGCGGCTGGTTCCACCTGCGCGAGGACCGCCGGGTCGTCGGACACCGGCACGGAGTCGCCGGAGCCCGAGTCGTGCGGTGGGAGCGATTCGGCAGGCGGTTCGCTGGTGGGGACGGCAGCATCGTCGACGAGATCGTCGGCGGGATCGCCGGACTCGACGAGCGTGTCGGTGGTGTCGTCGGACTCGGCGACGATCTCGGAGAGCGTCGAATACACGACGACGCAGCCGTCGGCGCTGATCGACGGAGCGAACCCGTTCGCATCGCCCACCGCCGCGGCGAGGTCGGTGGTGACCGCGGGAACGGCGACGAGGTCGACCAGCGTGACCGTGGTGCCGGCGACCACCGATCCGTCGTCATTCGCCGCCGTGGTGGTCTCGGTGACGAGCAGCGATCCGTCGTCGGAGAGGGCGACGGTGCGCTGGGAGTCGGCGATCGAGACGACGTCGAGGACGTCGTCGGTCTGGGCTCCTCCGGGCGCGCCGAGGCCGGCCACGACCAACGTCGTGGCGGTCACGCCGGCCGCCGCTGCGGCCAGCGGGATGGCGGATCGTCTCCCGGTGCGCAGAGGCCTCAGGCTACTCCGACCCGGTGGGCCGGGATCCTGCAGGGCGGACGCCCGGTCCGCGACTCACCGGGCGACACCGCTCATCACCACGGCGACGCGGGCGTTGCGATCGACGCGACCCTCGGCGACGTCGTGCACGAGACCCGCCAACCCGGCGGTCCCGGTGGGGCTGGCGGCGAAGCCTGCGTCGACGGCTCGATGGTGTGCCTCGACCACGGTTCGTTCCGGCACGACCAGGGCCTCGCCGTGCGTTCGACGAATCGCTCGGTCGACGGCGATCCAGTCGTAGGTCTCGTCGTCGAGGATCCCGTCGGCCAGGGACGACGGATCACGCCACGGGTGCATGACCTCACCCCACCGCGAGGCCCGTTCGTCGTCGTCGGTGACGCCCTGCGCGTCGAGGGCGGTCACGGCCCGCTCGAACGGCGCGCATCCCTCGGTCTGGACGGCGACCAGCGCCGGTGCACTCGGCCCCGCCGCATCGGCGAGACCGGCACCCAGGCAACCGGCGAACGCGCCGCCGCCGACCTGCACGTAGATGCGACCGATCGGCGGACCGTCGGTCGACGACATCTGTTCGGCCAACTCCCACCCGATCGTCCGACCGCCGTCCAGGCACAGCGCATTCTCGGGGCCCTGCACCGTGAACGGGATCGCGCCCCGATCGACCGCCTCGCGGAACCGCAGCATCGCCGGATCGCCGGGCGGATCGGTGTCCCGACGTTCGCAGCGATGGATCCGAGCGCCCAGACGGTCGAGCACGTCGCCGAACCCGTCGGACATCCAGGTCGGGACGTACACGTCGATCGGCCACTCGGCCGCGCGGGCCAGCGTGGCAGCGGCGAGCGCCGCGTTGCCGCACGACGCGATGGCGAGCGGGGCCCGCTCGTCGCGAGAACGAACGCCGAGGAGCTCCTGTGCGCGCAGCAGGAGCAGGATCGAGAAGAGGTGTCGCGCCTTCTGGCTGCCGCCGACGTTGCCGGTCTCGTCCTTCACCCACACCCCGCCTGCGTCGGAGAATCCGAGCGACTCGCTCAGCGCGTCAGATCGTGCGAACGGCGTGATCGAGAACCCGGACCCGTCGACACGGGCCACGGCCTCGTCGAGCTCGGAGACGAGAGCGAGCCGAGCTGCGTCGGTCATGCCGTGCGCCGCAGCGGCCGCGGCCCACGCCGATCTCGGCTCCCACCGCCGGAACGGATGGGCATCGTCGCGCGCCGGCGAGGGCGCACCGAGGGCCTCGATCGGGAGCAGCACGTACCGACGGTCGTCGGCCGTGGAACGCGGCGACCGCCACGGGTCGACGGCCTCGATCGGAACGACGGCGCCCGAGACGGCGCACCGCCATCCGACCACGTCGTGCTTCATGCGGCCAGACTCCGGGACGCGTCAACCCGCAGCGACGCGGGAGTTGAACTCGTCGATCATCGAGTCCCAGACACCGACGTACCGGCGCAGACCCCGCCAGAACGACTGGTCGCGCCGGGCCTCGAACAGCTCGAACGGCGTACCCTGCTGTTCGACCCAGGTGTAGTAGCCGAGGTTGAAGATGCGGCGGCGGTCGGCCTCGGTGCAGTCGATCATGTTCTCGGTCGACACCGACCCGAGATGCTCACCGAACGCCTCGGCCGCGTCGGCCGGTGTGAACTCGCCGCCGTACCGGCCGGCGAGCAGCTTGGCCCGTTCGCTCGGGTACAGCGCCGCGCCGTCGGTGGCCACCGTGATGAGCGCGTCGTTCGGGCCGAGGTCGTGCAGCTTCGCCGTCTTGATGGCCGCGAGGGTGTTGCAGATCGCCGAGAAGCCGAAGTGGTGCAGCTGGGCGACGACCTCCTCGGCGACGCCCTTCTTGGCCAGATGCGAACGCCCTGCCTCGGAGTTGAAGACCAGGTCGAGTTCGTCGGTGGCCTTGTCGCTGATCGCCACCACGACGTCGGTGTTCGTGACGTTGTGGATCAGCGGGATGTGCTTGTCGCCGATGCCCTGGATGTTGTGCTCGCCGTATCCGTTCTCGAGCATCGTCGGGCACTCGAGCGCCTCGACGGCGACCGTGACCGATCCGAAGTCGTCCTTGAGGCGGTCACCCGCTGCGATGGTGCCGGCCGACCCCGTGGCCGACGTGAACGCGGCGAGTCGGAGGTCGCGTCCGGTCGCCGCCTTCTCGGCAGCGGCGACCTGCTCGAACACGTGGCCGAGCGCCCGCCCCGTGACGGTGTAGTGGCCGAGGTGGTTGCCGAACTCGGAGAACTGGTTGAGGACGAAGTTCTCGGGGTCCTTCGCCAGCTCGTTGCAGGCGTCGTAGATCTCCTTCACGTTCGACTCGGTGCCGAACGTCTTGATGACGTCTTCCTCGGGGTTGGCGCACCAGCGGTCGAGCCAGTCGAACCGCTCCTGACTCATGCCCTCGGGCAGGATCGCCACGCCGCGGCTCGCCATGATGCGACTGATCGCGATCCCGCCCCGGGCGTAGTTACCGGTCGACGGCCAGATCGCCCGGTGGCGGGTCGGATCGAACTGCCCGGTCACCACGCGGGGCGCCAGGCACGAGTAGGCGGCGAGGACCTTGTGGGCCGTGATCATCGGGAACCGGTCGCCGAACACGACGATGATCGGCGACTCGACGCCGGTCAGCTCGGGCGGCAGCACGACGTGTTGAGGGACCTCGACGCGGCTCCCGGCGAGGTCGTTGTACCAGTGGACGCGCCAGAGGTTGCGGGCGTCGGGACCCTGCGGATCGGCATCGCCGACGGAGCCGGCGTGGTCGAACGAGCTCGGATCGGCGAGCTGGGCGAAGGTCGGCAGCGTGATGCCCTGCTCGCGGAACCGGTCGACCGAGTTGGCCAGCGAGTCCTCGTCGACGATCCGATCGGCGAGGCCGAACTGGTTCTCGAGCGCCTGGGCGCTCAGGTCGTCGTGGGGCGTCGAGGGAGGCGCGGGCGCGTCGGCGATCGTCACCGGCTCATTCTGGCAAGCGGGAGCGAGGCCCGCTCACGGAGCGACGAACCGGTGACGCGGTCACGCGGTCACGCGGCCACTTCATCGACGCGGAGTTCGAGGGTGCCGCCGTTGCCCCCGCCGTCGTCCTGGTCGTCGAACGCCCAGATGAGGTACGGCACCCCGGCCTCGACGTCGTACTCGATCGCCGATGGGCGGCACTCGCCGTCACCGGGTCCCGCTCCGACGGCCACGCCGGCGGAGAAGTCGCTGCCCTCGGCGCTGACGGAGATGCGCATGTCGCGGTCGGGAGTGAACGAGTAGAAGACCGTGGCGACGACCTCCGGTGCGGGGCATCCGAGCTCGAAGTCCTCGATGGCCACGCCGGCACCGGTCGTGTCGACCGTCTCGGCGAACGGCAGCGCCGTCGGGTCGATGGCGGCCGCATCGGCGATGAGGTCGTTCGGTGGCGCGTCCCCGAGGATCTCGACGGTCACCTGCGTCTGACCGCCGTTGCCGCCCCCGTCCTCCTGGTTGTCGTAGATCAGGATGTGATGGGTGATGCCTCCGGCGAACTCGATCTCCCGCGTGAACGGCCGGCACCCGACGAACTCGAACGATCCCGGCTCGCCGATCACGACGGCGACCTCCCACGAGTAGTCGCTGCCGAACGCGCTGAGCAGGACCCTCGAATCGGTCTCCGGCGTGAGCGAGTACCACACCCCCGCGTCGACCGGTACGAACTCGAAGCACTCGGGGATCGCGTCAGGGTCAGGCGTCGCCTCGGTCGTGTCGAGCGAGTCGGTGAACGGCGTTGCGGCGGGATCGATCACGATCGCACCGGCGTAGTCGTCGTTCGCAACGGCGCTCTCCGGTTCGGCCGGGGCCTCCGGCGCGTCGGTCGCGGGCGGCTCGGTCTCGATCGGATCGTCGTCGACCGACTCGAGCGTGGTCGCGACGTCGTCCCCCGTGGTGTCGTCGGGGGCGTCGGTCGCGACCGGGGTGGTGACCTCGGCCTCGCCGCTCGTGTCCGAGCTGCTCGCGTCACTGCCGCAGGCCGCTGCGAGCATCGCCAGCGAGCCTGCGATGAGTGCGACACGGCGTGTGCCTCCGAGGCGGCGAGTTGCGAATCCTCGATCGTTCATGGTGTCTCTCCTGTCTGCCGGACGGGCGTGAGCGGTGATGCATGGCCAGTGTCGGGCGCCGGGGTTACCGACGGATAACAGGTCCCGCAGCGGCCAGACGCCGCGAAACCCCTGGTCAGCGACACACCGACCGAACCCCGCCCCCGAGGCCGACGTAGTTGTCCCACTCCTGCTGCGTCAGCTCGCGATCCAGCACGTCGCAGGCACGTTCGAGGAAGTCGTCCGGGCTGAGCGGGAGGCGCAGCAGGCGCGTCCCGCTCGCGATCCACACCGAGTCCGTCTCCTCGTCGTACCACCCGGAGTTCGCGATCCGCTCGCCCGTCCGGACGAGGACGCCCCTCGACACACCGTCGGCGACGTCCCAGAGACGGACGACGCCGTCGCGATCACCGATCACCAGGATCCGACCGTCTCGGGCGAAACTGAGGCCCGAGATCGAACCGAACGTCGGGACACGGGTCGAGCGCCCCGTCCTCGGATCGACGAGGACGACACCGCCCGAGCCCCCGAACGCGACCAACCCCGAGTCGGGTGACACCGCGTGATCCCATCGGTCGGTGTCGTTCAGCAGGCCGACGTCGACGTCTCGCAGCGGACGTCCGATCGGATCGTAGGTCCGCAGCACACCGTCGGTCCCGAGCACCGAGAACTCGTCGAGCGTGACGTGGGCGCCGACCATCGGCCCCTCCACCGTGGCCAGGATGTCGAGCTGACCGGGTGTCGTGTCGACGTAGTGCACTTCGGAGGATCCATCGGGGAGCGCAACGGCCACGGCGAGGCGATCCTCGCCTCGGGCGTGTCCGGCGTACCTGTTGATGCGAACCCCGCCCGTCCGGACCTGTTCGGCCATCTCGCCGTCCGCCCACCGCGCGATCCGGCCGTCCTCTTCGATCGCGAGGAATCCACGTCCGTCGCTCATCGCCCACACGGCGTTGAACTCTCCACCCTCCGGGACGACCAGCGGCGACGGCCGACTCCGGTTCCCGCTGCGCAGGTCGATCAACTCGTTGCCGAAACGGAACCTCGGGACGGCGAGTGCGACACCCTCGTTCTCGCCGGTCTGGAACGTGACGTTGTGTGGTCCGTCGAGCTCGATGACCTCGTCGGTCAGGATGCTGGTGTCGGTGGCGAGGGTCTCGAGCTCAC